>DIMZ01000104.1:4240-5452 GCA_002425825.1 Cloacimonetes bacterium UBA5553
GCGTAGTGAGCTTCAACAAGAGCTTTTTGCTATAGTGGACAGTAGTGTATCCATAGAGTATCCTGTTGGAGAAAACGGAGCTGAAGCAGATGATTTGGATATTGATCTATCCATCTTTCATAACAAAGAGGATGATCATCTGGTAAGGATTTATTACAAGATCACAGCTAAAAGATGCTATATAGACGAAGTTGGAATTGAGATTGCAGTGCAGGCTACATGTGATTTTAGGATAGATAAATCTATTGAGATTGACACCCCAGACTTCTTTAACTTAATCCACTATTCTGCCACTGCTATAACGTACAGCAACATAAGAGCATACTTGCAAAACATAACGTCATACTACCCGGTTGAGCCTTATATTCTTCCTGCGATAGATTTGAAAGATCTGTGTAAGAAATACTCTGAAAAAATGGAAAATAAGTCAAAGTCGGAGACTTCTGAATAACAGCAAAGACATAATAATTCAAGCGTAAAAACCCCGGCAAGTCCGGGGTTTTTCTTTTTGGGGCAAAAAATTTAGCCCGCATCAGTAAAGGGTTTGCGGCACAAAAGTGCATATATAACAAATCTGCACGCTATACTTTGACAGCATGAGCAGCTTTTACAAAGCTGAAGCCATCGATAAGGACATAAAGTTCCGAAGGAGGAAAAGATGGCGAAGCTTAAGCAGCTACGTGTAGTATTCCTTAGCCTGGTGAGGAACCCGGCGAATAAAAAGGACATTGTTTACAAGAGTGCCGATGGTAAGTTTACAGACGAGAAAGAGCTGAAGATTACCAAGAGCACCGCAGAAGGCTTGGTTTACGGGACAGTTTACTCTCCCAATGAGAAGGACTCCCAGGGAGATTGGGCAGACGCCGAGACCATCAAAAAAGCCGCACACGAGTTTGTAGCCAAAGGTGCTTTATCAAATGTGGATACGGAGCATAATGAGAAGCTCTCCGGCGCAAGAGTGGTAGAAAGCCACATTGATGAGAAGGGAGCCTGGCAAGTTGGCATTCAGATGAACCCCACCAGTGAAGAATTCAAGAAGGTTCAGAAGGGTGAGATTAAAGGTCTTTCCATGGGTGCATACTGTGAAAAGAGCGATGAAGAGCCCGGAACTGATCCCGGCAATGGCACAGACGGAACCGAGAAGATTTTGAAGAGCGTTCAGGAAAGCCTGGAGAAGGTGAATGAACGTTTGGACAAGATCGAAAAGGGCGT
>DIMZ01000063.1:0-4450 GCA_002425825.1 Cloacimonetes bacterium UBA5553
CTGCGCCCTGAAGTGCATCCGCCATTTCCTCCGCCCATGGCTTTGCCAAAGGTGGTGGTAATAATGTCTATCCGCTCGGTAACTCCAAAGTGTTCGGGTGTACCGCGTCCTGTATTGCCTATGTAACCCGTGGCGTGAGAATCATCCACCATTACCAAAGCATCATACATCTCTGCAAGGTCGCATATCTCAGGTAGCTTTGCCATATCGCCATCCATGGAGAACACCCCATCGGTGCAGATAAGACGATACTTCATATCCTGCGATGCCTTTAGTGCTGCTTCCAGCTCTGCCATGTTTGAGTGCTTATAACGGAATCGCTGGGCTTTGCAGAGACGAACGCCATCGATAATGGAAGCATGATTCAATTCGTCGGATATCAAGGCAGAGTCTTCGCCCAGTAATGGCTCAAAAACGCCACCATTGGCATCAAAACATGCAGCATAGAGGATTGTATCTTCCATGCCCAAAAATTCTGATACGGCGTTCTCAAGTTGCTTGTGTATCTCTTGCGTGCCACATATAAACCGCACCGAAGCGCAGCCATAGCCCCAATCGTCCATTATGCTCTGCGAAGCTTTTATCACCTCGGGATGGTTGCCCAAGCCAAGATAGTTATTTGCGCAAAAGTTTAGCGCGCTTCTACCATCGGACACAGCAATCTGTGCGCCTTGGGGGGTAGTTAAAATCCGCTCAGTTTTGTACAGCCCCATGCTCTTAAGCTCTGTAAATAGCTGTTGAAGGTCAGTTTTCATCCTGTTGTAAGCCACTATTTCCTCACTGTTGTGATGTTATTTGTAGTTCACGTTTTTCGCTGCTTGCATTCAGTCAATAGAAAAGTAGGTAGTTCGTTATGCTTCTTTGGCAAACTCGGCATCTGCTGTTTCTTGCATGAACTGGTTCATATACAGCCTGTAGTACTTGCCCTTTTGGTGCATAAGCTCTTTGTGGCTACCGCTCTCTACTATCTTACCCAGGTGCATCATTAGTATTCTATCCACCCGGCGNNNTATACCTGTTCTGTTTTGCAATACCTTGTCCATGGCTTCCTGAACCAAGCTTTCGGTTTCGGTGTCTATTGATGCAGTTGCTTCGTCTAAGATTAACAAGCGCGGATTAGCCAGCACCACTCTGGCAAAAGCCAGTAGCTGCTTCTGCCCGGTGGATAGCAGATTGCCGGATTCGCCCACCTGATAGCCATAACCATCGGGTAATTCGCTGATAAAGGTATCGGCATTCACCAATCTAGCGGCTTCCATTACCTCTTCATCCGTAGCATCAAGGCGTCCGTAACGAATATTCTCCATTATGGTACCCTGAAATAGGTGAGGAACTTGCTGCACATAACCAAGTTGGCTGTGAATCCACTTCATGGGTATCTCTTTGATGTTTATGCCGTCTATCTTTATTGCCCCAAGTTGGGGCTCATAGAACCTGCAGATAAGATTTACCAGAGTGGTTTTACCTGTTCCGGTTTCTCCCACTACGGCAATGCTCTCCCCGGCTGCTATGTGTAGCGTGAAGTCCGAGAAAACCGGCTGTCCGTCTTTATAGGCAAAGCTGATGTTATCCAGCTCAATCTCACCATTCATGCTTCTTTGTGCCCAGGTCTCATCCCAAGGCACGCTGTTAATTATCTCCGGCTCCAGCTCCAGCAGCGAAAATACCCGCTCTGCCGCTGCCTGCCCATTCTGCATTTCTGCAAACAAGCGGGCAACATTAGAGATTGGCTCAAAAAGCTGCATGGTATAGCTGATGAATGCCACCAAAGCACCAAAACTAATGCTCTGCTTTAGAGTTGCCAGGCCGCCTAACCACAGCACCAGTCCCACCCCAATAGACGAAACCATTAGAATCATAGGCATAAAGAGTGCAGAAGCCACAGCAGCCTTTACAGAACTGGAATACATCTCATAGTTCAGCTCCGAAAACTCAGACAGATTGGCATCTTCACGTACCAAGGTTTTGGTGGTTTTGGCACCATGTATGCCCTCCCCAAATCCGTGGGTTATCTTCAAGTTCAGCCTGCGAACCAGTCGATACAGCTTCAATAGCTTCTTTTGAAACCTGATGCTGATGTATGCTATAATCGGCAATAACAGAATCAGGATAAAGGCAAGCTTCCAGCTTAACACCAGCACGATAGCACTTACTATCACTATGTAGGCAAAGCTCCAGGCAATGTCAACCACTCCCCAGGCAACTATGTCACCAAGGCGTGATATGTCTGAGTTTAACCTTGCAACTATCCAGCCCGTGGGCGTGCGATCATAATATGCCAGATGCATAGCTTGCAGTTTGGCAAAGCATTTGCGTCTCAGGTCATAGTTCATACCCGTTTCCACCTTTCCGGTGAGGTGAATGAATGCTGCAACTGTGATAAAGCCAATAAATGTTACTGCTATGTAAAGCAAGCTGAATACAACTATTCCATCGGTATTCTTGGGGATAATCATATTATCTATCGCATACTTCGTAAACAGGGGCAACATTGAGTCCAGTACCGCCATGAAGGTCATGAGCGCGGCAACAGCCATCATTAAGTACTTATATGGCAAGGCTTGCTTTAGCAATCCCAGCCAAAGCTTGGGGTCTATATTTCTGGTAAATTCTTGTTCTTGATATTGTTGTTCCATTCTAACCTGCTGCTTCTTCTTCCAGCTTATGTTGAATGTTCCAGATGCGTTGGTACACACCAGGAACCTGTAATAGTTCATCATGCTTGCCCATCTGGATTATTTTGCCATGTTCCAGCACCACTATTCTATCTGCCAGGCTAACACTGGAAAGCCTGTGAGTAATAATTATCGTGGTGGCAAGCCCCTTTCTTCTTCTCAGGTTACGTTGAATTCTTTCTTCCGTTTCGGTATCCACAGCCGATAAAGCATCATCCAAGATTAGTATTGGAGCATTCAAAACCAGTGCCCTTGCTATAGCACAACGCTGACGCTGCCCACCGGAAAGGGTTATCCCCCTCTCTCCTATCACTGTGGAATATCCATGCTCAAAGCCTGCAATTGTGTTATGCAAAGCTGCTTCTTTGGCTGCCAGAACTATATCATCATCATCATGGCAGCTTGCAAGTCCCATGCCGATGTTTTCTTTTATAGACCTCGCATACAGAAAAGGCTCTTGCAGCACAATCCCAATCTGCTTGCGCAAGTAGTGGCGGTTATACTTATTCAGCTCAACACCATCCAGCAATATCTGTCCGCTTTGGTAATCAAACAGGCGTGGTATCAGATTGGTTAATGAAGACTTTCCCGCACCTGTTGCACCCAGTATCACAATGGTTTCTCCGGCATTAATCTTCAGGTTTATATTCGTCAATATGCTGTGCCCACTCTCATACGCAAAGCTAAGCTGCTTAAACTCAATCTCGCCTTTCAGCTTGATTCCGGCATCTGGAACAATTCCTTCCACATCCTCTGTAGGTGTGTCTAATATCTCTTTTAGCCGGGTTATAGATACCTGCGCCCTACCCATATCGGTTAGCACCCGTCCCATCTCTCTTATTGGCCAGATAAGCATGCCAATATATGAGCTAAAGGCAAGCAATGTACCAAGGCTTACTTGCCCACTAACGGTCATGCCAATACCAAAGATTAACACTAATGCTATCTGAAGCATACACAGCGCATCGGATGACGCCCAATACCACGCCATCACAGTTATCAGCCCACGGCTCTTGTTACGATAATCAAGGGCTGCTTTCTCAAACCTGTTTATCTCATATTCTTCCCGGGCAAATGCCTTAACAACTCTTATTCCCGACATGGATTCTTCCAACGTAGTGGTTAGAAATCCCTCTGCTTCGTCCTGAGCCTTAAAACGCTTGCGTACCTGACGGAAAAACACGAAGGCATATACAAACACTATTGGCACTACAAGAGTCGAATATAGCGTCAATTTGGGGCTCATAGACAGCATTATGGGCAGGATGAGGGCTACCATGAATACGCTTCTACCAAGCTGCACGAACTGAAGGGCAATAAAACGGCGAACCGTATCCACATCGGAGGTGCAACGCTGTATTATGTCCCCCGTCTGCACCTTGCTATGCCAGGCAAAAGGCAGCCTTTGTATGTGGTCATATAGCCTGTTCCTTATTCTTCTGGCAAATTCCTCTGCTACTGCCGCGCTAATCCTGCTACGCAGATAGGTGCAACCATGCGAAAAGGCACTAACGGCAACAATTAACAGCCCTGCCAACCAAAGATTTGCCCGCAAGAAGTCTATTAAGCCCTGTCCCGGTCGGGCGATTCCAAACGGCATATCAGGTGCTTTTCCCCCCAGTACGCTGTCGATGCTAAAGCGAATTATGAGCGGATTCATGAAACTAAATATGGCTGCGATTATTATAAGCATCATCGCTGCGAGATAACGTAACTTCAGTCCTTTGGCGAATTCAAATACAAAACGTAGTGATTTCAAAATACTATCCTATGCA
>DIMZ01000063.1:4477-4695 GCA_002425825.1 Cloacimonetes bacterium UBA5553
CCTGCCATAAAAGTTATGTGATTTATTAGTAGCTAAAGAAAACGCTCCCGAATTCGGGAGCGCAAACTAACTGGTGCAGAAGGCGGGACTCGAACCCGCACACCCGTTACAGGCACAAGATCCTTAGTCTTGCGTGTCTGCCAATTCCACCACTTCTGCGTAGTAAAAGATCATCTTATTCTGTTGGGGGAGTTTGTGCCGGAGCTGCTGCTGGAGCA
>DIMZ01000063.1:4709-6315 GCA_002425825.1 Cloacimonetes bacterium UBA5553
GGTGCCGGTGCGGTAGCCGGAGTTGTTTGCTGGGTTTCGTTAATCTTCTTCTGACGTTCCTGCACACCTGCATTTCCACCGGAGCGAATGTCTTTTACCAAAAAGGCCAGCATAAGACATGAAACCACGAAGATAAGAGCAAGTATCTGAGTCCATTTTTTTAAGAACTGGGAAGCACCGCTTCCACCAAAAACGTTCATGGCTGCTCCGCCAAGATTGGCATCAAGCCCACCCTTGGAAGTTTGTGCCAAGATTACTAAAACCAAAGCAACGCATATTATTGCATGCACAACTAAAGCTATCGTGTATAAAACCATTGTATTTATCCTTTTTTAAGCTGCTAAGCTTTCCTTAGATGGAACAAAGAAAATGTGTGGCTGTTTCTGTCAATCAAAAAGTTGGGGAAATATGCTAACAAGCATCGCTATCAATAATAGCAACGCACCTATTACTGTCCGTATGCCAATATGCTCACCCAATACTAAGTATCCGCCAATTAGAGCAAATAGACCTTCGGAACACAGGATAACCGCTGCTTTCCCCGGCTCTGCTCTTTTCTGGGCTTTAATCTGAAGGGTGTAGGCCACTCCCACACTTAGCAAACCTCCATATAAGATAGGTAGTATTGCTTTACCAATGCTGTAACCCATCTTCATAATGTTCAGATTCTTGCTATCTACAAAGCCAAGCCAGATAAACGCAAACACCAGGCTAAGCAGCGAACATAGCGCGAACTGAGAATATGCCAGAGTGCTGGTCTTATACTTTAGCGTATAATAATCCACCAATTGCACATGGAGTGCAAAAAACATAGCTCCAATAAGCACTAACAGATTGCCAAACGACACTTCTGCTGAATCGGGATTGTTTATGTAATACATCCCCAGCGTGGCTATCAGCACCGCCAATACTATCCACAGCTTCAGCTTCTGCCTGCGAAAAACTCCCAATATTGGCACCATCACCACATATAGACCGGTTATAAATCCCGCCGAACCGGCACTGGTGTACATAATCCCTACTTGCTGCAAACTTGCGGCGATAAACAGAACCACACCAATTAACCAGGGAAATCTTGCCCCTTTTGCCTCTTTTCTCGCAGCCACCAGCCACACGAATAACGCTCCCAGGGCAAAGCGGATAGCATTGTAGGTAAACGGATCCAGGCTCTCCATCCCCAAGCGCTGAGCTACAAAGGCAAAGCCCCAGATGGCAGCAGTGATAATTAGCAGCAGATTTGCCAAGTGCTATCTCTGCTTCTTCCGGCTTAGTGCCAAGCCGCCAAAACCACCTACAATGGCTATGTAGAAACCAAAATCGTACCAAAAACCGGTGTTATTAACCTCGTAGATAGATACTTCGGGTATGAATATAGAGAATATCAACGAAAAGGGTGCAATCCATCCGTGCCAAATCCCCCAAAAGAAACCTGCCGGCCTTTCCGGTGTCCGGTCATTCATTCCCGGTGCACAGGCAGTTATTAACAGCAACATTGCCAAAGCAGTTAAGATTAGTATTTTTCGCATTGTTCCTCCTTAGTACTTTGTCTGCGCAACAAGGCTAAACACCACTCTGTTCGTCAAGCATTATGTTAGTGTTATTATGT
>DIMZ01000063.1:6350-6524 GCA_002425825.1 Cloacimonetes bacterium UBA5553
AACGGGAGACTCACTATAACTATCCCAAACTGATTATACTGACCATGCTTGTCCATTCATTTGTCCATAATTTTCGGACTCTTACTATCCAACTGACTCTCCAAACAGTCCGAAATCAGGAAAGACCAAGTGATGATAATAGTGATAACCACCTATCACATCTCTAATGATTCT
>DIMZ01000181.1:0-207 GCA_002425825.1 Cloacimonetes bacterium UBA5553
AATTCGTGCAGGTTTCGAAAGCTCACCGTATTCCCAAGTTCATACAATTCTTTGGGGTTACAAAAAGGAAAAGCCTGTTATGAATATCACAACAGGCTTATCAGATTATCTGGTTTATTACATATTTACTTGAATTTCTCTTCACCGCTAAACTCGCGGTAAGGATCAAAGCTCTTTAATATAAGGTTATCCTCAGGGCTAAGCTGG
>DIMZ01000181.1:226-4055 GCA_002425825.1 Cloacimonetes bacterium UBA5553
GCTCACCCATGCCCGGCCCCAGCATAAAGCCTTGCCCGCACATACCTACGGCATTAATCAAGTTTGGAATCTCTTTGCTAACGCCCACAATGGGGAAGCCATCAGGCGTCATGGGATATTGTCCACGCCAGGTTCTGCGTACCTTCAGATTACGCAGTCTGGGATAGATATGTAGCATGCGTTTGCTGCACATGGGCAGGAATTCTGAGGTACTACGATTGTCTATGCCCAGGATTGCCGGTTCGGGAGTGATGCAAAACACCACCTGTCCTTCGTGGTTCTGATAAAAATAGAAGTTTGCAGATCCAGGTGCCTTGCGCATATCGATAACCATTGGGCCAAAGAATCTGGCTACTGGCTCGGTAATGCCCGCTTCGTGATTATCGGGAAACACCGGCANNATCAAGTGACAGCATTGCGCCAATCTCTCTGGCATTGTTACCGCTGGCATTTACCACCTTGGAACAAGCATAATTGCCTTTATCGGTTTTAACTTCGCTAATCTTGTTGCCATCCAATACAAAGCCGGTAACGCTTTCGTTAAAATGGAAGTCCACTCCCGCCTTCAGCGCATGAAAATAGAAGGACGAGGTTAGCATCAAGGGGCTGCAAGAGCCGTCTTCGGGTGAATAGGTAGAGCCGATTAAACCTTCTTTTAATATCCCCGGCACTATCTCGCCATATTCATCAGGACTAAGCCACTTTATGTTCAGCCCAAAGCTTAGCTGAATCTTCATCAAGTCTTGCAGGGTTTTAGCATCCTTCTCGTTATAGGCGGGAAAGCTATAACCATTGCTCATCCAGCCGATGTCGTCGCCCATATCTTCATGCCAGTTACGCATAATCTCTATTGAACGCAGGCACACGCTAATCTTTCCAAAGTCCGAATGCGTTGCACGCACTCCACCAATCGCTTTTTTGTTATTCTGCTGTCCGGGGCCATGCTCGGGGTCTATTACCAATACCTTTCTACCGCTCTTGGCAAGGTAATAGGCAGTGGGTAAGCCTATGGAACCTGCTCCGATAATTATGATGTCATATATCTTGCTCATTTCACGCTCCCATCAGGAAACTTGGATAGGGGATGCTCAATAAATAGCGGACGCTTGGTATTGGGCACTACATCCTTAACCGGTATGCCTTCTTCTTTTAGCACGCCTTTTATCATCACTTCACAGGTTTTGGCACCACAAGGCCCCATGCCAGCGCGGGTGATGGCTTTTAGCTGATTAAGGTCACTAATTCCGCTACGCACAAGGCTGCGCACCTGACCCACTGTAACTCGCTCACACAGGCAGATCATGGCATCATCGGCAAGCCTTTCCGGTATAATTGGCTCCGGCAAGGCTGCGCTAACCTCTTCCGGCTGTATAACAAAACCGGCAATCTGCTTGGCAATGGCTTTGGGTACGCTAAACTTCACTATCTGGCAATGCTGTTTGGCATAGCTCTGCACACCAGTAACGGCAAACTTGCCCAAAGGCATAGCATCAATATCCACCAAAGGCAGCTCGTCACCAATCTTTATTTCGTGATTGCCTACTTCATACACCAGGCTAACCGTAGGCATATCCTTATCCTTGCGGTAATCCACCAATGTGATGGCAAGACCGGGACAGATAAGCAGGCATTTGCCACAGCCGATGCAGCTTCCATTATATACCGGAACAGCCATCAGGCTGCCGTCTTCGGTATTGATCGAATTGGTTGGGCAAACCGTGGTGCAGGGATTACAAGGAATCTCTTGCAAGCAATGGATGATGGGGAATACTCCCTCTTCCGAGGCGTTGTTGTTATAGCCTTTAATAATGCCTGGGTGTGCTTTCAAGGCTTCGGCTTTGGCATACCACTCTTCGGGCACGGGGTTACCGCTTTCACCGGACAAGGCAAAGGCTATCTTTAAGCCCGCAATCTTGCCATTGAACATGGCAGAGCTGGCTTCTGCAATCTCCAGTGCGTCACCCGCGGAATCCACGGGCAAGCCTGCTGCTTCGGCTTCTATGGTAAATTCACTTAAGGGATCAAGCCCCACGGCGATAAGAATAGTGNNAGTAAAAGTCTTTTCCGTGCCTTTAATGGCTTGGAACTTATTGTCTATCTCGGTGATAGTGATGCTCTCTACAGCTTCTTTGCCACTGGCACACAGGATGCTATGCGAGGTGTATATTGGCACACCCAGGCGCATCAGCTTGTCGGCATGCACTTTGTAGCCACCACACATGGGCATGGCTTCTACCAGGCCTACCACCTCAATGCCCGCCTGCAAAGCGTGATAACCGGCTATCAGGCCAACATTGCCACCACCGATGATGAACAGACGCTGAGTGGGACGGACTAAATCTCTATTAACCAGGGTCTGGAATGCACCCGCGCCGTAGATGCGGGCAAGGTTGTTACCTGGAAAGCGCAGGAACTTCTCTCTGGCACCCGCTGCGTTCAGGATGCGTTTGGGGCTAACAATCTTGTAAACTCCATCCTTTAGTATGCCAACCTTGCGGTCGCTGAACACAAACACCGCGGTGCTATTCAGCCAGATATCTATGCTGGCAAAGGCACTAACCTCGGCTGCCAATAGCTTGCCGATATCATGTCCACGGGTTCCGGCACGGCTGTCTTCTTCTGAACCAAAGAACTTGTGGGTTTGCAGCACCAGCTTGCCGCCCAGAGCGTTCTTATCGTCTATCAGCAACGCGGGGATGTTCTTTTTACCCAGCTCGATGGCAGCAGATAAACCTGCCGGGCCACCACCGATGATCAGCACTTCGGTATCGATATGCTCAATCGGCTCAAAACTGCTGGGAGCGTCGTCTGCCGGCAAGGTTGCCAGGCCTTCCACGCTCTGCACAATCATGTTATCGGTAACGGCTACCATGCAAGACTTCACCGATACGCCATTGGCAATAACGCTGCACTTGGCACACTGACCATTGGCACAAAAGATGCCCTGCGCTCCGCCATCCTTGTGATGGTGACCAAAGATGGATATGCCATTGGCAATCAGCGCAGAGGAAATCATCTCGCCTCTGCGTGCCTTTAGCGGATTGCCATTCCAATAAAAACCTATTTCTTCCAATTCCGGCACATCAAGAATTGGATGGGTGGTGATGCGATTGTCATGCACNNACCATGGCGACAAACTCCTTTATATCGGCTCTGCAACTTGCTTTGCCGTATCTCATATTTGGGGATTACAAAGTTTGTGCCCTATCACTTTGTCAAGCGAAATAGCGGTAATTATCACCTTTATGATAGAAATCTCTCTATAATCAAAGAGTGTACGACACATGTGTCACAACATCAATGTCAAATGGGATGTTACTTGCCTACTGATAACTAACGAATTGAATTAGATGTCTGTGGTTAATGTAACTAGGACAATATTCAATTGATATTATCGTCAAAACATATCACTACAATAAGATGCTCACACACATAAACATCGCAACAAGTCAATAGCAATATATCAGTTCTCAGTCTGAANNCTCCGGATTAACAAACGCAATAAAATCTTGATCGTCCTGATATGTATTGAAGACATCCTCTTTTCGTGCAATGTGTTTAAACTTGGAATCAATAGTTATAGCAGCTTTAAGCGTAGTTAACGCTTGTTCTTTATCATCACTTTTCGCATAATACCATGATTTTACATATTGAGCTAACGCTCTGAATGGGATCGAATCAACTTCTGGATCAAGTTGATTGTACATAATCCAAGTTGTCAGCATCTTACTTGAGATATCTTTGAAACAAGACACCTTACGGATAAGATGCTCGGGGTTCTCCATACTTAGTTTTACACTAGGAAACATGGTTATGAAGGCTTGTAACC
>DIMZ01000181.1:4063-5546 GCA_002425825.1 Cloacimonetes bacterium UBA5553
CCTTAAGCCCATGGTAGGTGGGACTAGGTGATTTGGATAAGCATCAATTGAACTTTTCACATTATCCAACATCTCTTCAAACCTGTCAAAACGTGTTAATTCCATTGCCCAAGATATAAATTCTGAGTACATTGCAGGATCATAATGGAATATGCTGAAGAGAATGATGTAATTTTCAGGTGAATGGTCAAAAGTCGTCAAGGTATTAGATCTGGTTTTCCACCTCTCTGCTAATTTTGTGAAAGAGATATAAGAACCCTTTAAGTTTTCGAACGAATCCCTATAACTGAATTGAAGTATGTACTCAGAAATGCCAATACTATGCACGTACTTTTGAGGAATCAGAACTTTAGCATATTTGTCCTTGTAACTAATTTCATGATCTCTATCCATTACTATCATCATAATAAAAACGTGCACGAGTTGTGGGAAGAATTGGTTTGTTACAAGGTCAATACCTATTACGTTCGAGCTGTTGTTGCTAAAGATCATCTCCACAGCGGAATACATATCCTTCTGGTATAGGTAACGCAAGATTGCAGACCACTCAAGAACATAAAACCTGAGGACATCCGCTCTGTCTCTCTCATCAGAAAAATGTCTCAACTCACCCAAGTCATGTTGAGTAATCCTATAAAGTTCTCTAATACAAGATGTAATGGCAAATTCCTTTTCTTGCTCTGCCAATTTAACATTATTTAGGATACAAGAGAAATATTCTGAGATTGATTGATCAAATACCTGTATATGGAACAATCGAAAAAAGAGAAAGTGTTGTTCAACCAGGAATCTCAACTGAGTCACAGATTGGACTGCATCTGGTAATTCGAATATTTTGCCTTTTTGGATTTCCTTATACAATGCCTCTGAATATTTCCAGATTACTAAATCCCCAAAAAAACTACTAACAAAATCTCGAGGTTCATTATCCATTTTTCTCTCTTGGTATCTACTAAATACTCGTTCCAATAGATCTAACAACCGATCATACTCATTAGATTGCAACAGCTTGATCGCAATGTCAAACAATACAGAAAAAGTGCTCCTAACGATTCCTGATCTGTTGGGGCTAATTGAACCATCTACAATTATACCTAATGCGAGGATTAGATTATCTACAAGATACCGGTATTTCGACCATTCGAGATTGTCAATTGAAGATATAATGGCGTTCTGAAACTCCTTGAGATAATCATCGACAGATCTGTTTAAACTGCTAATCATTTCAATAGCTCCCTTACAGAGATGTTCTCTTTGTTGATCTCATCAACAACGGCATTGAGAAATCGGTTAATGATTGCACCCTTAACATCAATTGATCCTGTTACAATTCTCACATAGACTTGGATTATATAAACCACTATAATAATGCAAAATACCAACATTGTTAATACACCAACTATGTTTTGCTGTGCCACAAAATAATACGATAGAATTGAAGAGTAAAATGCTGATGCTATAACTGGGAATAGTGTTGTTCCTA
>DIMZ01000073.1:0-3188 GCA_002425825.1 Cloacimonetes bacterium UBA5553
GCAGGGGCAAATTGAAAGTCAAAACGTAATTCCTCCAATGCCGCAGGAATTGCAGTATCATTACAGATTCATTGCAGATTTAATCCGTAATAAATCTGTAATGATACTGCAATGAGATAGGGGAAGCAAAAACTCTCTTGACAGTATTTGTGCAGTTATTTTTCTATTTCCCAAAAGGAGTATGCCATGGCAAAGATAACCGTTAATAACCTTAACAAGTATTATGACAATGGTTTCCATGCAGTGAAGGACGTTTGCTTCACCGCCGAGGATAAAGAGTTTGTGGTATTGGTTGGCCCTTCCGGTTGCGGAAAAACAACTGTGTTGCGTATGATAGCCGGATTGGAAGAGATATCTTCCGGTGAGATTTATATCGGCGAAGCCCTGGTGAACAAAATGCCCCCCAAAGAACGCGACATTGCCATGGTGTTCCAAAACTATGCGCTGTATCCTCACATGACGGTTTATGACAACATGGCTTTTGCCTTGAAGCTCCGCAAAGAAAGCAAAGACGAAATTAAGCGCAAGGTAGATATTGCCGCAAACATGCTGGGCATAGAATCTATGCTAAAACGCAGACCCGGCCAGCTTTCCGGCGGACAAAGACAACGTGTGGCATTGGGACGTGCCATTGTGCGTAATCCCAAAGTATTCCTTTTTGACGAACCCCTCTCAAATCTTGATGCCAAGCTGCGTGTTGCCATGCGTGCGGAGATTGTGAAGCTGCACCACGCCCTGGGAAACACCATGATTTACGTAACCCACGACCAGGTGGAAGCTATGACCATGGCCGACCGCATTGTGGTGATGAAAGACGGCATTATTCACCAGATTGATACTCCCTTAAATATCTATAATAACCCCGCCAATATCTTCGTTGCTGGTTTCATTGGCAGCCCTGCCATAAATCTTTCGCGGGGCAAGTTAACAGCCAAAGACGGCACACTGGTGTTCGACAATGGCGATTATCAGCTTGCGCTTACTCCCGAACAGGCAAAGGTTTTGGCAGGATACAAAGACAAGGCAATCATTATGGGCATCCGTCCCGAAGATTTGTATGATGCCCGCTTCGACTCTATGGCAGAGTTCCCCGCCACCTTCAAGGCAGAGGTTGACGTTGTAGAGCCGCTTGGCAACGAGTATCACGTTATCTTAAAGACCAAAACTCAGGTGTTTACCGCTCGCTTCGATCCCAAGGAACTGCCAAAGATGGGTCAGCAGCTTGAGATTACTCTGGACATGGCCAAAGCACATTTCTTCGATCCCGAAAGCGAGGCTAATATATTCTAATCCAGCTTATGTAAGGCTAACCGGTAAGAGGTTAGCCTTTTTTGTTGCCATTCACATGGGGTAAAAAATGAAATACTGTTTCTTAATGCTGTTTTTGTTCTCTGCCATGCTCCATGGGNNGGAATACTCCGCTTCTGCCAACAGCCTCTCCGGCATCACCCTGTTATCTACCACCAATGCCGATTATATCCTTTCTCCCGTAATGGCTACCACAGGCTTTAGCAGCTCATATCACAAACCTTTTGGCGATGGCGACAGCAGCATTTACGGCTTACACACTGCTTTTAGCAATGCTAACTTCATAATAGCCGGTGGCTTGGCATACCTTAGCCATCCGGATTACCGCTGGCAGGATGAATACCTGTGCCTTAGCTATAATGTGGGCGGTTTTACACTGGGAGCCACTCAGCACCTGATGTATGAAAAGATTGCCGAGAATAGTTGGTATAACTGGGACAACGACTTTGGGCTTGCCTATCGGGGAGATGAATTTGGCACCGAGCTGCGCTATCTCCGGGTTCGTGGCGATGATGCTGCCTTTGTTTTATCCGCATCCCGTAAAATGGGCGTATCCACTATCTGCACCTCATACACCCGGCGGAAAAGCGAAGCCAATAGCTATGCAGTGGGCACCAGCACCGTGCTTGCCGCTCCCTTGCTGTTGCAAAGCTCATGGCAAAGCGATCCGGCTCGCTTTGGGCTTGGGCTGAAGTTTTATATCGGCGGTATAGACCTGATGTATGGCATCCGTACCCATCCCGAACTGAATCTAAGCCACAGCCTGGACTTGGGCTATAGCTGGTGAAAGCCTTAGTATGCATTCTGCTGCTGCTATCATATTGCCTTGCTTTTGCGCAGGTGGAAGAGCTTCCCGAGATAAGCTCAGACGAACTGCACACTAATTGGCTGGAAAGCTTTTATCGCGAGCTAAGCTCCAGCAAATATGGCATTAAAACCAACAGCCGCTTTCGCTATGACGGACACAATATGCAGCAGTTGCACAGCCTGAGGGGAGGCAAAGACGGCTATAGTATCACTATAAACGGCAGCAACAATGGTAATAATGAAGCTTATGCCAATTTCCGCATTAATTCTTTTTCCAAAGGCTTTGTGCAAGAGCTGGCAATCGGCAGTCTAAATCCTTCCTGGGGCTTGGGAGCAGTGCTAAAGCAAAGCAGTGGCAAACAGGCAATCTATCAGAGCGGCAATCCCTCGCATCCCGAATATAGCTCACCTCAGGGTGTGGCAATGCGGTTAAAACACGGTAATGCGCAAGCATTTGGCATAGCATCTCATACTATGCGCCCTGCCAACATAAAAGATGGATATATAAGCACACTGTATAAAAAGCACAATCCTGAGCGCAGCTATGTGTGGGAAAAGCTATTTGCTGGAGGAATGCAAGCAAGTTATAAACAGCTAAATATGGGGGCCATGGCATATAATCAATCCTACGAACTGCCCTTTGCCGATTCCACTATGCAGCAGGACTTGCATGCCTATAGCGCAACTGTGAATTACCGGGCAGGCATTATGAACATGGAGTGCGAAGCGGCGTTAATTGGCAAAGAACCTACTCTGAAGGGAATTCTTAACATGAAGCACTTAGGATTTGGGCAGCAGCTTGCAGTGTCTGTAATTAAAAACAAACAGCTACCGGCATATTCCGCTAAGCCGGGAGTGATAAGCTTTCGGGGGCAGCACAGCGAGATAAACTGGAATACAGACTATAGCATTACTAAGCATCTGGATTCACAGCTAAGGATTGCCCTTAGCCGCAATGATGGCGATATAAAGCCACCTACCTGGCAAGCACGGAGCATTGTGGCACTGCGCTATAAGCATGAGCCTACTGCTGTGGGACTGCAACTAAGCAGAATAAACAAAGAACTGATTGT
>DIMZ01000073.1:3216-4354 GCA_002425825.1 Cloacimonetes bacterium UBA5553
TTGCCCTTGCAGACAGCAGCTATGTAAACAGCATGCCCATGCACTACCGTGTAAAGCTAAACATAAGCCACAAGCTGAAGCCCTCGCTGGAGCTATCTACCGAATTCCGCTACCACTATGAAGAAAAGATGAAAGATGAGCGAAATAGCTTCTTTTGGGAAAACCGCATCCGCAAAACTGCCAAACATGCCTTTGCCGAAGCAGGCTTGCGCAATTGGCAAAGTCTGTATAGCGTTAGTATTCCCGATGCGGAAATGGGGGATGCAGAGGGAGTTAGTTTGCTAAAAGGTGAAGACAGCCAGGTGTTTGTAAAGCTGGGCAGCCGCTTAAAAAGCTTTCATTTTGCCTCGGAACTAAGATACTCACTCCACTCGCACAACCTGCAAATCTATGTGAATGTGGGGATATAGCGCACAGCCAGACTATGCTTGTGCTATCAGAGTTCTATTCAGCCGTCCACAACCGCCCATCCTGGCTTATATACATGTCAGGCAAGCCATTTGTGCCAAACATGGTAATAATATAGCCCTGTGAATGGACTTCGAACTTGGTTTTTAGCCTTTTTCCCTGCCATAGGATGGGTTTTGCCTTTAGCTGGGAAAGTGATCTGGCGAAGCGCTTGTTATCGAAATAATACTGTTTTTGTTTGTAGTATAGCTGCCGCAATTGCTCTTTAAGCTCTTCGGTTGCAGGTATTTGATAGCTATGCTTCGATGAACCAACCGGTTGCTGGCTAAAGAACAGATAGCCCCAACGCTCTGGATAGTGCATGGCAATAAGCCCTAGTGGACTCCACACCCAGTTGTACTCGGGTTTTCCGGCAATCTTGTGGTAGTCTTTATCCACTATTTCCGTGTCCCAGTGCACTCGTGAGAAGTTTATGCGCCAAAAATCACCTTCGGGGGGTGGAATGTGCTTATCTGTACACTCTGCCAGTACGCTCATGGGTATCTTAAGCTCCACGCGCCATGCCTTATCGGTATCAGAGGGGTCATTTAGGCTGCCATCAATTCCAATGGCGTATTCTATCTTCCGTATGTCCCATGCGTTTACAGCTACTTCATTCCTATCTCGATAGGGCTTCACCAAAAGCAAATCCCACAATGTGCCCAGGGCGTTAATTTCCAGTTCGTAGTAA
>DIMZ01000073.1:4370-9240 GCA_002425825.1 Cloacimonetes bacterium UBA5553
CGTGGGTGTCGCCATCGGGATCGATAAAGATTTCAAAATCGTTGTCGTGAAAGATCACCGCATCACGCTCGGTTAGTTTTGCCCAGATATGCGGCTCTTCCATTTCGGCGGCGAAATACAACCAATCGTTGTCCCACAGCATCTTCACGCGGGTGCGGTGGAAAGGTTTGGGCTTTTTGTCACCCTCAATATCCACAAATTCCTCTGTCCATACCGCCTTCTGCCATGATGCTTCATCAAAGTAGCCATCCATCACTATGGTGTCTATTGGGCAATAGGCGGTGTAGCTAAGTGGCTTAAACTCGCCCGTGGGCACGGGAAAGGTCTCCGCGCCAAGGCTTTGTGCTGCTATAAGGATTAGTATCAGGATCATTGCTTTCATTATAGCTCCTTCACTTTGCATAAGCATGGTCGATCAGCTCTTGAACCGTGGTTATGGCAAGGCACACGCAGGTANNATATCTGCTGCGCCGTAGTAAACATACACTTCGCTGTTCATGGGAACGAAGCCATTTGCATCTTTGGATAGCGGAATAGCTGCCGAGGGGAATACCACGTTAGGAACTTGACCACATAGTTCGTATAGCTCCCTTGGCTCCAGGATGTTATACTTTCCGCGGGCAAGGGTGCAATATGGACGCTGCAGGTCATGCAGGGAAACACCTGCCTGATAGATGTTTGCACTGCCGAAATGGGTAGCCACGCCGTGGTAGATATGCAGCCAGCCGGCTTCGGTTTTCAGCGGGGGTGGTCCGCTGCCGATAAGCTCGTCCCAATAGTGTGGTCTGCCGGAGAATACCGGCATTATTGTCCGCCACTCCAGCATGTTGTCGCTATGACTGCAAGTAATGCTGCTGCCGGTTTTTACTCCATCGGTGCCACGGAACAAGTTGGGGCGTTCAAAGCGGTATCCGCTGCCTTCCAGCAGAACGCCATTGCGCACATCCGGTTCGGACACCAGGGCAATAAAATCCAGATTGCTGAAGTCATGGGTTACAAAATAGCCCAAAAAGCAGCCGGCATCGGTATCCATAGCACAGATTATGTCGTAGCTATTGCCAGATAATCCTTTGGTGATGCGGGCATCGTAGATGTGGTAAATAGTGTGTGGACAGCGGAATAGATTAGTGATCTCCAGTGGATGGTCGTCTATCTGGAAGTTTATTCCGTTTTTGGAAACAGCCTTTACGAAATGGGTTTCCCGTGCGCGGTTTTGCACGCGCAGCAGTAGCAGAAACCTGCCTTTGAACATTATCCCGCCGGGATTGAACACCGAGCTCACATCTATCAACTCTGGATGCGTAGTGCAGATGTCTTGCCTGCTGATGATGGGGTTTTTAGCGTAGCGTTTCAAGATATCCCTCCAAGGCTTTCAGGCGGGTTTGGAAGCCTGCAAAGTCGGCTTTTTGGTTCCAGAGCCGTTCTGCCAATGCGAATGCACGAGGTAAGAGCATATATTCCAGTTCTTTTTGGTTATGGATGTGCTCTGTCCAGAGGTTGGCTTGACCGCCCAGGCATAAATCAGGACGGCTGTAAGTTAGCGGTGAAAAGCTGTAAACATTCTCCAGAGTGCTAATGCCATGAGCACCGGGTGAGGATTCGCTTTGCTTCCAATCAAAATAGCATATCCGATTGGGGCAGAGGATATAAGGATTGGAGTTGCGGGCAGCCATTTGGGCAGCGGCTTTACCATCTCCGCGCCAAATCATTACGGTTAAAGTGCTGTCTATGTTTCCATCCAGTATTTCGTCCCAGCCTATCACCTGCTTGCCTTTTTGCTGCAAGGAAGTGGCTATTTCGTGGAAGAGCCAGCTTTGTAGCTGTTCTTCATTCTCCAGATGCAAGTCCTTTATCCGCTGTTGGCAGTTGGGACAGGACTTCCAGCGTTCTTTGGGGGCTTCGTCGCCACCCAGGTGGATGTAGGCAGCCGGGAAGAGATCGGCAATTTCGCCCAGCAGGTTTTTTAGGAAGCTGATTACCGCGTCTTTGCCCGCGCAGAGGATGTCTTCGGATATGCCCCACACATTCAGGGGCTGGAAATCTGCAGGAAAGCAGGCAAAATCGGGATAGGCAGATAGCAATGCCATGCTGTGGCCTGGGAGGTCTATCTCCGGGATAACTGTGATGCCCAAGTCGTCGGCGTAGGCAATAACCTTGCGTATTTCATCTTGAGTGTAAAAGCCGCCATAACGGCTGCCGTCGGGCTCGATGCGAGTAGCACCATGCTGGCATAAAGCGGGATAGAGCTTGCTTTCAATGCGCCAGCCCTGATCATCGGTTAAGTGCCAATGGAAGCGGTTTAGCTTTAGTGCTGCCATAATCATCAGGTAGCGTTTTACTGTATCTATGCCGAAAAAGTGACGGCTTTCATCCAGATGCAAACCACGCCATTCATAGGCAGGATAGTCGATTATCTCCTGGCAAATCAAGTGTGGGACAGGGGCTTGGGAGGCAAGGTACAGCAATTGTAACAGGCTTTGGATGCCGTATAAGAAGCCGATATAGCCCTTTGCGCTTATGGTTATGCCTTGTTCGGTAATGGAAATAAGGTGCATATCCTTGTGTGAGGCAGCCATGCGCGGCATTTGGTGAAACAGCACTTTGGTTTCGTTGCCACTGGCTTTGGGCAAGATGCTTGTCCAGCCCTGCTTCAGCGGCTTCGCCAGGCGTGGGTCGGGGCAGTTCTGTATGCTTAGTGCACCGGGATATAGCACTGCCTGGGGGGAGCTTATACGCTGCTCTACTGCCCGGGGTATCATTGGGCAAACTCCAGCCGGAGGCTTATTATCTCAAATGCCCTGGCAGATATGGGTGCATTGTTTGGAAGTTCACAGAGCGTTTCTTCCAGCATGTTGCATTTAGTTAATCTTGCTATGGGTCGTAAGGACAGCAGAGTGTCTGTGCAGGGGCTGCCAATGGGCTCAAAACAACGCAGGATAATGCCTTTGCCGTCCTCGGCAGGCTTGATGTGTTTTAGTACCAGTCTGCTGTTTTCAAAGCCGAAGCTTTGTCCCAGTGACAGCTTGGGATTTGCTTCGTAGGGGGCTACCTGCAGCTTGGTGCCAAAGGCGTCCGCTATTTCGGCTACATGCGCATTGGCAAAGGGAGAAGCATGGCAGTAGAAGGCATAGCTGTATTCCTGAATGCCCAAATCGGCTTCAGGATCAACATCAGCAGGGCTGCGGAGCAATGCCATTTCCATGGTGTTGTTATTAACGCTGAAGCCATACTTTTCGGTGCAGATCAGGCTGCATCCTTGGGTAGCATCGGAGAGATCAACAAAGCCCTGGGCAGGGAACTCAAAGCGGGCACTGTCCCATTGGTTACGGGGTTTGGTGGGACGCTGCACGTTGCCCATCTGGATGCCGCAAGTGGCATATTCTGCTTTTATATCAGGGCTAAAAGACAGCCGCAGCATCTTGTGATGCTCCTGCCATAAAACTCTATGAGAAAAGCGCAGCATCCGCTCTCCGGGATACAGCGAGATTTGCTGCTCTATCTCGGAATTGCCAATGCGAATCTTATGGCACACTGAACAGGCTTTACCCATGCTGCCTGAAGCTGAGATTAGCTCTGCATGCTCGCTTTGTTGGGCAATAGTTTCGCGATAAAAGTGGTTTATATCCCATGCTCCCCAGTTATTGGGCTCGTCCTCCCATAGCTTAAGCAGGTTTGAAGGCGAAGCTAATAGCTCACCAGCAGCCTGCTTGTCGAAAATTGAGGAGATACTGCCTGTAGAGGTGATGCAAACTTTAATAAACTCGTTTTCTATCACTATGTTAGCTTCAGCATCGGGGAGAAGTTCGTCATGGGAGGGACTTGTATTTGCTGTGCCGTTTTGGAGGACTATGCTTATCTGCCCCAAGCTCCAGGCCTTGATGCGCGTTAGAAGCATCAGGCTATCATCCTGCAAGTGCCAGTCCACTACTTCGCATGCTTCAGACGAGATGCCAAAAGCCTGCTTGGGAGCGGGAATGCTTAGCCAGGCGCAGTTGCTCCCCCCAGCGGGATTGAACACCAGATATCTGCCGGGTGCAGTTGCGCTGCCAAGGCTTTGCATACTGCTTGCTATCAAACCATTAAGAACCGCTATGTTGCTTTCTCCCATTTCAGAGGCATCCCGATATACGGGTCCAATAGAGCTGCCGGGCAGGATGTCGTGGAATTGAAGGAGTAGTGTGTCTTCCCAAATGCGGCGTAGTACGGCTGCGGCATTTGCATCTTTGGGCTTATCAGACAATGCCAACAATGCTTCTGCCGTGCGTAAAAGGCTTTCGCAGGTGCTGTTTTGCTTCTTCATTTTTGCCTGAGTGGTGTAAGTGCCGCGGTGAAATTCCAGATAAAGCTCACCGTATGCCTTGGGCAAAGCAGCAGTATCAAGGCCATCGAAATAGCGTAAAAAGTCTTCTGCTTTGCTAAAACGGAACTTGCTGCATCCTTCCAGATTACGCAGACGCAAACCGTATTCGAGGTGATTGCGGGTAGGCCCACCACCGCCATCGCCAATGCCATATAAATTTAGATAAGCATCTGCCAGTTCAGCCTGCGCAAAGCGGGCTTCTGTGGCGATAAATGCAGAGGGGTTGTTCGAAAAGTTATAGTCATTTGTAGGTAGCTGATGTGCCTTCACTTCGCTGCCATCAATGCCTTGCCAGATGAATAGATGATGCGGGAAGGTGTTACTTTCGTTCCATGAGAGCTTTTGGGTGATAAAGTAATCCACCTTGCAGCCCTTCATAAACTGAGGCATATTGGCACTAAAGCCGAAGCAATCCGGCAACCAAAGATAGTCTGGCATTTGCCCAAACTCGCGCTGGAAGAAAGCTCTGCCATACATGAACTGCCTTATAATGCTTTCGCCACCCGTGAT
>DIMZ01000073.1:9250-9427 GCA_002425825.1 Cloacimonetes bacterium UBA5553
GCACCTCCCATCTGCCTTGCTTAACTTGCTGTTGCACCTGGGTATAGAGCGCGGGGTATAGCTCTTTCATCCACTTATAAAGCTGTGCCTGGGAAGCACCGAAGATGTAATCCGGATAGCTTTCTAACAGCCGCAGGGCATTGGCAAAGGTTCTGCCGCCCTTACGCTTGCTTTCCC
>DIMZ01000073.1:9449-12171 GCA_002425825.1 Cloacimonetes bacterium UBA5553
CCCGCCACAGCCAAGCCAGATCCAGATGTGCATGTCCAACGCTATAAGCAGCTAAGGCACTGGCATTGGCAGGCTGGGATAGAAGCCTGTCCATTATGGCTTTGGCTTCATCATATCCCTTGCCATCTACCCAGATATTACAAGCCTGGTTTAGCCCATAAACAATCTTAGCACGGCGTACTGAACCATCCGGCAGGCTTTTTGCCAGGTCGAGCAGGATTTCCATATCAATAGCCAACTGATACAGTGGCTCATTATATTCCACAATGCTGCACTCACGCAGGCAGTAGTTATCTTTTCCGCTGCCGAACAGGTCGTTGGCAGCAGCTTCTATCAATACCTGATGCTCCTCTCCTGCCACGGCACAATCGGAGAGCGGAACGAAGTACTTTGCGGCATTGTGGTACCAATCCACCTTGGGGGTTAGCCCTTGATAGGGACTGCCGTCTTCGAACACACATGCTTCTCCATCGCAATCAAAAAAAAGCCCGATACGCTTGCCCTGTAGTTCTGCATCCGTCACTGCTGTTATGCTGAACCAGGCACTCCCCCATGCTTGAGACCAAACCTCGGAACAGCTAATCTCCTTCCAGTTATAGCGGTTTATCTCCTCATAGGCAATGGCTGCATCGGCATTGTGAATATAGCGGGCTATGGCAGGATACTTCTTGCCGTGCACAGCGTCTTTCAGGCGTTTTATGAATTTGGCAATCCGTTCCAGATGGATTTTCTCGTTTTGCATTATTTCTCCATGGGAATCACAATCCCTTTTATTATTATGTTTTGGAAGAAGATAAAGATGCCAAGCGTTGGCAGGGCAGCAATCACCAGCGCAGCATATCCCACTCCCGGGCTGGCACGCTGCATCAGCTCGTAGATGTGCACCATAAGAGTCCACATCGATCTATCCTGACACACGATGAAGGCAAACAGGAAGTTTCGATATGCAGCATTAAAAGCTCCCAGGGCAATAACCGCCAATATGGGCTTGCTGAGGAACAAGGTGAACTGCCAAAAGAGCCTGAATTCCCCCGCGCCATCTATGCGTGCACTCTCAAACACCTCTTGGGGCAGGCTGTCGAAGAAGCCTTTTAGCAAGAAGATAAAATAGCCATCGGCAGCAGCAGGCAACACCAATGCCCAAAAGGTATTCAGCAGGTTCAGGCGTTTTAACATCAGGAAGTTTGGAATTCCCATCACCATTGCCGGGAAAGCCATGGTTAGCATAAACAGCATGATAAGCTGATAGCTGAAGCGCGGCTTGAATCGGCTGAGGGCATAGGCAGCCAAAGGATTAACCGTGATGGCAAAGAAGATGCTTAATAGCACATAGATGCCAGTATTGCGCAAGGAACGGGCATCGGTTAACATCTGATACAGCGCCATGGCATAGTTGCGCCAGAAGAATTCCTTGCGGATGGCAGCTTTATTTTCGCTAAAGGCAAAATAGTCTTGTTCAGAAGCCGGGAAAGGAACATCGGAAAAGGCGGCATAGCCGGTGTTGCATTCCGCATTAAAGCTGGCTACATCGGGATACTGCATACTAAGGTAATGCCGAAAATCCTCGGCAATGCTTTTTATGGTTATCTGTTCGGCACTTGCCAGGTTTTGAATAAAAAAGCTAAGGTCTTCCACCAAAGCTCCGCTATCCGGCAGTTTTTCGGGGATAGCCACTTCAGAGAAACTGGCATAATTAGCATTCCAGGTGCTATTCAACAGCTCCAGCGTGCCGTACTTTTCTCGTAGCATAGACACAAAGGCCACATTTGCACTGGGCTGCAAACCGAGATGCTGAATGTTTAGCGCATTCCTGGCATAGTCTATCCACTCCTCACGCAGTGGATGCCCCAAGGGCGGACAGGAGGCGGGAAGCGTAATCTGCTCCCAACTTGTGAAGGAAGTGCNNGTGCTTTTGGTTATATTCCCCAATGCCGTTTATATACTGCGGAATAAGCATGGTGTTTACAAAGCTTCCGTCCGGATTTACATATATGCGCATCCAAGCCGGGCTCTGCTCTTTGAACTGCCGGAATCTGCCTAAATACCCTTCGCGGCTGCTTACAAAGTTCCGGCGAAAGATGTCTTTTTCTTCCACCACAATCTCGTCCCAACTGGCAGCACCCGTGTTATATCGCTTGTTAAATTCCAAAATGGATTTGCTGTTTTCTTTGCGTAGCGCAGTCCGGTATTGCCTTTGCGCCAGCGGATAAACCCCGCGTCCGTAGTGCTCTGCCAGATAGTAGCTATATACCGAATAACTGCTGCCGCGTTGCCGCAGAAAAGCTTTCCAGTGCTTATATATGGCCGCATTGGGCTTTTGCGGCAAACTAACTTCTCCAAAAGATATCCAGCTTCCGGGATAGTTATCCATCAGGCGGCTGCTCTCTTCGTTGTACCTGCTTTCCAGATACTTTTTATACAGGGCTTCATCGCGGTAAAAATACTCCGGCACAAGGCTAAGGCGCGTGCTGTCCACCGCACTCTTGAACGAGGAGGATATCATTAGCATAAAGGGATAAATCATGGTGACAGCACCCAACAGCAGTACAATATGCAGCAATGCCGATAGCAGCATCACCTTCTTGCTCCCGCGCCCCACCTTGCCTATTATGCTCATTCGTTCCCTTCTTTCACGGTGCGAAACTCCATGCGGGATATATACTTGATCTGTAATACAGTAAAGCCCATCAGCAGAAGGCTAAGCATCCATGCCATGGTGGTT
>DIMZ01000073.1:12176-13288 GCA_002425825.1 Cloacimonetes bacterium UBA5553
CCAAATTTCAGGTATAGATACGCCTTTTCAAAGATTAGCAAGTCCGCCACCCGGGTGGCTTCATTGGGGCCGCCAAAGGTCATAACCAATATAAAGTCACTGGACTGCGCCGCCACAATAAAAGCGGCAATAAGCTGAATGATTATCAGGGCTTTTAGGCTGGGGAATACAATGAAGCGGATTTTGGACAAAAAGCCTGCTCCATCGATGTCCGCTGCTTCATAAAGTTCATTGGGGATATTCTTTAGCGCGGCAAGATAGATCAGGCTACCCGGCCCCATTCCTGCCCACACACTGGGAATAACCACACAGAGCATCGCCAGGGCTTCGCTTTGAATCCAGCGGCTTTTGGGCAAGCCGAAGAAAGTAAGTATCTGGTTTAGTGCACCGGCATCTCCGGGATTGTATAGCAACTTCCACAGATAGATTACTATAACCCCGCTGATAACCGCAGGTAGATAGTAAATAACCCTGTATAGCAGCTTCGCCCGGCTAACTTCCTGAAGCATGATTGCCAATATGATAGGCGGAAAGAAACCCAAGCCTAGTGACAAGCCCATATAATATAGCGTTTTGCCAACCGATGCCCACCAGGTGGGGTCGTATAGCACCTCCGCCAGATTGCCAAAGCCTATAAAGGGGCTGCTGCCTACGAGGTTAAAGTCCTGAACCGCCATTATACTACCGGAAATCATTGGCACATACTTCCAGACAAAGATGCTGATAACTGCCGGAGCAAGCAGCAGCACAGTCCAAAACATATATCTACCGCTCATGCTGCTTTGCACCTTGTATTCGGGGCTAAGGATTTTCCACACCCGCCACAGCGTGAAAGCAAAGGCAAAGATGATAAGTGCTGCCACTACAGCAGCAAAGCGTTCGCGCTTGCTGCGCACTTCTTTGGGCAGAGTGCCTATCATTTCGGCATTAGTGCGCGCTTCTGCATTTTGCAGCACCTGAGCTATAATGCGGCGTCTTTGCTGCGGGTCTGAGCCCAGCTTGCCGGAAAGCTCCATGCCGATAAGCTCATCCAGCGGATAGGTCATAAATTCATACACCTTTTGACAGTTATCGCCAAAAGGCTCCGGCTTACCCTCGCGCATAGCCGTTTC
>DIMZ01000158.1:0-207 GCA_002425825.1 Cloacimonetes bacterium UBA5553
TCTACTCATAGTAGTTTTTTTATCGGCACAAAGGTGCATCTTCCTGAGGTGTATAACGAGATTCGGTCTCAATGGGCTGTCCGGAACCCGTCTGCCGCCGAAAAACACTCAGCCAAGCTGCAGGGTTATAGGATTATAAACTAAGATGATAACAGGATGCTTACTGTGCTATGCTTGCGATACGCTTGCGCCTCCCTGCATTTTGCT
>DIMZ01000158.1:261-511 GCA_002425825.1 Cloacimonetes bacterium UBA5553
ACGGCATCGCAACGGTATCTCATTAAGCAAAGCTTTACAACAATCACAAGGAGAGGCATAGGATGAAAGCTACACTAAAAGTAATGTTGCCCGGATTTACCGGCAATATGGATGATGTAGTAATATACTACAATTCCAAGCTAAATAAATACATAGCCCGCCGTAAGGTTATCCCCAAACATAGCCCTGACACAAATGTAGTAAGAGAGATACACGCATTCAGGCATAGAATAGCAGTAACTGATGCTTA
>DIMZ01000158.1:519-2458 GCA_002425825.1 Cloacimonetes bacterium UBA5553
CGATTGTTTAACCAGAAGTTTCGCAAGCAAGGCAGAGCAATGAGCACCTGGCCAAATGTGTATATGAAAGTAATGCGTGCTACTCAAAAACAATTTCCGGAGATTGATTTTCGTGTACTTAGCCGGGAGGAGATAATTGAATCCAATCTCCCGTGTAAGAGTATTGCCGATGCGGTTAGGGCAGGCTATCTGGAAAAGGTTAGTAACTTCGAAAGTCTTAGCAGCATAATATAGAAACTAAAATAGCATGTCCAACGGAGAGAGAATTTTTTGAAATCTGCACTATCCACATTGATGGCACTGCCAAAAAAGGCTATTGCTTTTTTTAACAGTGGACACTCACGAACCGTAAACCTGAAGAAAAACATTGGTGCATCGTTTGTGATAAAAGCCGTAGCCATAATTTTGAGCTTGGTGAAGGTTCCCATACTTTTAAGCTACTTAAACCCGGAAAAGTATGGAGTCTGGCTAACAATAGCTTCCATTTTAGAGTGGATGGCGATATTCGACTTGGGGTTAGGGCATGGGCTAAGGAACCGCTTTGCTGAGGCCGTTGCTTTAAAGGACACTCAGCGGGCACGGGGCTTAGTTAGCACAGCATACCTCTCCATGAGCGTAATCATGCTGGGTGTATTGATGTTGGCAATCCCCATAGTTTTGGTTTTGGATTGGAATTCTGTACTAAACACAAATCTGATAAGCAGTAGCGAACTAAAACAATCGATAGTGATGGTAGCCATTGCCTTTTTAGCAAGATTTGTGTTGCAGCTTGTATCGGTTATGCTAAAGGCATTACAAAAATCCGCCCTGTCAGATTTGTTTTTGCCAATCTCGGGTATTATCTCATTGGCTTTGATCTTCCTGATGAAAAGTCTTGTGCAAGACTCCTTGTTCTGGGCTTGTGCCGCCATAGCCATTCCGCCGGTAGTTGTGCTATTGTGCGCTAATCTATACTTTTTTGGCAGGCATTATAATCGATATCGCCCCTCAATAGCTATGTATCACAAGAAGTATTTGGGTGACATTTACTCTCTGGGTTGGNNAAGTTTTTTGTGGGACAGGTAACTGCTTTAGTTATGTTCAGTTCTGCCAATATCATCTTAAGTAAAGCAGTAAACCCCGAGGAAGTAACCATATACAATGTGGCGCAGAAGTATTTTGCTCTTCCCATATCATATTTCATGATTATTGTGTCGCCATATTGGTCGGCTGTAACGGATGCCTATTATCGCGATGAATTTGATTGGATAAAAGCAAACATGAAGAAGATAATGCAAGTAGTCCTACTATTCGGATTAGGGCTAATCCTGATGTTGCTGTTATCCCGCTATGCGTTCAAGTTCTGGATTAATGATAGAGTTCATATACCCTTGAAGCTTTCTCTTATGCTTACTATATATAATTTTGGAATAGTGTTCTTAGCTCCCTATGGTATGTTTATTAATGGATTTGGTAAGCTAAAACTGGGGATTTGGCTAGCAGTTACTAAGACGCTGGTCTATTTCCCCGTTGCATGGTATATGTCCAAGTTCATGGGTGCTACCGGATTGGTAATATCGTTGCTACTTGTGAATACTCTGNNAATTTAACCTAATTGTTTCTAAGAAAGCCACCGGAATATGGAATCAGTAGCTGCTATGCATGGGTTTAGCTGTAATCATCTATACCTTTGGAAATACATTTATTGTGGGGTAAGCACAAATGATACGAGATGGAGATTTATGCTACTGAAACTACAAAGTTTGTTAAAAGCTAACCAAAAGATAGATGGGATTGCTTTGAGGACAGCCGATTAATGTTAATAGTACTTATCATTTCGCTCGCAATTCTGGGCTATATGCTGTATGTGAGGGAAAAATTCATTATTTATGCCCCGTTTATTGCGCTTATGGAGCCGATTATCGGTCTTAGGTCCAGGGGCATAGGTGGCCCCATGATT
>DIMZ01000158.1:2472-2678 GCA_002425825.1 Cloacimonetes bacterium UBA5553
TGATTATGTACTCCATAATAGCGGCGTCTCTGTTAACTTCCTTTTGGATTCTACGAGCCAGGAAAAGAAGAAATAATGTAGGTTTTCGGGTTATATACATGTTCTTTATTTACTACCTGTTACATCTGCCGGTGGCCAATATGAATATGTATGTAGTAAATGACGTCCTTTTCACGTTTTCTACATTCATGGTGCTACATGCATCG
>DIMZ01000158.1:2688-3668 GCA_002425825.1 Cloacimonetes bacterium UBA5553
TCAATTGTTTATTTTGATGATTGGGAGAAGTTCAGGCTATTGTGTCGGAATGCGTTTTTGTCTTTGATTATCCTAAATGCATACTTTATCGCCTCCAGTATATTTTCTTTTGGAGCAAGCCCGTATGAAGGAGTTTCTTATATTTATATAGGGACTTATAGTGTATTTGCCCTGGGAGGATACGCATTAACAGTAGTAATGTATCCAGAAATATCGCATACTTATAAGAAACTCCTGATTTCAAGTGTGTCAACAATTGTGGCAATTCTGATATTGATGCTGATTACTAAACGGAATTATATAGTGATGTCTGTATTCCCGTTCGTAATATACATTGGTTCCTTTATTTTGCTAATCAGGAACAAGTCTACACTTGCCCGTGTAGTAGTGTTTGTTACATTGATAATTGTGGGTGGGGTTCTAACTGATAATTATATCGGCGAAAGACTTGCATCCCGCAGAGGTGCATTTGAAAATGTGGCTCAACAGAATAGAATTCAGGAATTCTATTTGTATCCTGAAGTAGTGAGATCAGAAACTCATGAAGTTGCATTCATGCTGTTTGGCAGAGATTATTTTTCATACGGTAAAAGTTACCGTGTGTTAGCCGATGCTATAGACGATACAGACAGAAAGTGGCATTCAGGTGCTGCAAACTATTTATATGGTTTGGGTCTAATTGGATGCTTTCTTGTGTTTGGGATATGGTATAGAGTAATAAGTTTATACAGGCTCGGGTTCAGAACAGCAAAACAACGCAGCACCAAGATATTAATGGTACAAGGGATTATGATGATATTGGGCGTGGCATTTATGGGCTTTATGGAGTTTATCTCCTCCATCCAGCAAGGCATTGTGCCCTTTACTTACCTGGGGGCGATAATCGGGCTAATAGTAGCGCAAAGTAAACAGCCTCAAACATTGCCAGACACACAGAAGGCACCATCAAATATGAAGCCCCAATTAGCAAAGTGAACAAG
>DIMZ01000158.1:3678-6612 GCA_002425825.1 Cloacimonetes bacterium UBA5553
CAAGATGATGAGATACCACTCAGTACTGATTACAACTAAGCTGAATCAGCACTATACGATATGTTACTCAACAAAGCTAATAACATCAAGAGGATAAAAGCATGTTTGAAAGCGGAACAATTTTAATTACCGGAGGCACCGGTTCATTTGGTAATGCTGTATTACGCGGGTTTCTAAATACCGGCGTTAAAGAGATTCGTATATTCAGTCGTGATGAGAAGAAACAGGACGATATGCGAAAGCTGTATAAGAATCCCAAGATAAAATTCCATATTGGTGATGTGCGCGATTACGACAGTGTATTCAATGCCATGACAGGTGTGGATTTTGTTTTTCATGCTGCTGCATTAAAGCAAGTGCCATCATGTGAGTTTTTCCCGGTGCAAGCCGTGAAGACAAACATTCTGGGTGCAGAAAATGTGATTCGGGCAGCTATTGCGAAACAGGCGAAAAAGCTAATAGTACTATCTACCGACAAAGCAGTATATCCCATAAATGCTATGGGGATGTCTTAGGCAATGATGGAGAAGGTTATGGTGGCTTATTCACGTCAGCAGCCTGAGAGCGGAACCGTTTTATGTGGAACCAGATATGGCAATGTGATGGCTTCCAGGGGTTCTGTAATACCTTTGTTTATAGATCAGATTCTGGCAGGTCAACCGATAACTATTACCGATCCAACAATGACAAGATATTTAATGTCTTTGGATGAAGCAGTAAAACTGGTTGTATTTGCTTACGAAAATGGAGTTAATGGCGATATCTTTGTGCAAAAATCGCCGGCTTCCACGGTTTTGGACTTAGCCAAAGCACTGATAGAGCTTTTCGAGGCGAAAACAGAGATAAAAATAATCGGTACACGACACGGCGAAAAGAAGCATGAGACTTTGGTTAACAGAGAAGAAATGTCCAAGGCAATCGACCTGCCCGGATATTACAGAATTCCTGCAGACACAAGGGATTTGAATTACAATAAGTATTTCGAAGAAGGAGAGCAGTCTGTTTCTGAGATAAATGACTACACTTCCGAAAATACTTACAGACTTACGATACCTGAGATTAAAGAGAAGCTGTTAAGTTTGGACTTTGTGAAGTATAAACTGGGTTTGATTAACAGCATGGTTATAGAAGAGTTTTAGTATGAAAATTCTAATCCTTGGTGTAAATGGCATGATAGGGCATAAGCTGTTTTACACTCTATCACAAACAGATGCTGATGTATGGGGCACTATTCGAAAGAGCAAAGAAGATTTTGCCAGAATAGAGCTGATGCAATCACCCAAGATAATCGAGCAGCTTAAAGCAGATGAATTTTGCGACGTAGAAAAGCTAATAGATGAAACTGCTCCTAATGTGCTTATTAACTGCATTGGTATAACCAAGCGCAAAGAAGAGATGCAAGACCCGATAAAGGCAATTAGCATAAATGCTCTTATGCCACACAAACTGGCACAGCTATGCTATGATAAGGGTATTCGCATGATTCACTTCAGCACAGATTGCGTGTTCTCCGGCGATAGCGGAAGTTATAATGAAGACAGCATCCCCAATGCCGAAGATATGTATGGGAAAACAAAGGGATTGGGTGAGCCGGTAAGTAATACTAGTTGCGTAACCATCCGCTCCTCATTTATAGGGCGTGAACTTTGTGGTAAAACCGAATTGCTGGAGTGGTTCTTGTCTCAAGCGGGTAAGACGGTAAAAGGCTTTACTAGGGCAATGTATTCCGGCGTATCAACCACTTTTATGAGCAAGGTGGTAAGTGAGATAATCTTAAAGCATCCCGATTTATGGGGTCTTTATCAATTAGCACCAGAGAAGCCAATATCAAAGTATGATTTACTATGCCTTGCAAAAAAGGCATTTGCATTAGATATAGACATTCTGGCAGACAATGACTTTTCTTCCGATAAATCGCTTAGTGGCGACAAACTGAAACGAGCCATCGGAGTCCGTGTTCCATCGTGGGAAGAGATGTTTGCCGAATTGGCATCAGAAGATTTATATAACGGTTGTTAATAGGAGACAAAATGAAAGTGATGACAATTGTGGGAACCAGACCTGAGATTATAAAGATGAGCCGGGTTCTGGCGGAAATAGAGAAGCATCTGGAACTGGTGATAGTACACACAGGACAGAACTATGATTATGAGCTAAATGAGCTTTTCTTTGAGAACCTTGGGGTTCGCAAACCTGATTATTTCCTGGATGTTGCCGGTGAGACCGTTGCTCATACCATTGGCAATGTGATAGCCAAATCTGATGAAGTAATGGAAAAAGAAAATCCTGATGCGATTCTATTGTATGGCGATACCAATAGCTGTTTGGCAGTAATTTCTGCTAAGAGACGTAAGATACCTGTGTTCCATTTCGAAGCCGGTAATAGGTGTTTCGATCAAAGAGTTCCGGAAGAGCTTAACCGCAAGGTTCTTGACCACCTTAGCGACATAAACATTCCTTTAACCGAGCATGCACGCCGATACTTGCTGGCAGAAGGGCTAAAGCCGGAGACAGTAATAAAACTCGGTTCTCCCATGAAGGAGATTTTGTATCATCACATGGACGAGATAAAAGGCTCAAAGGTTTTAGAAGAGCTAGGACTGAATCCCAATGAGTATTTTATCGTTAGTGCTCATAGAGAAGAAAACATAGATTCTGAGACTAATTTTAACGATATGCTGGATACTCTGAATGCCATAGCCAAGCACTATAACTACCCAATAATAGTATCCACTCATCCGCGAACCCGCAAGAAACTGGAAGCCTTGGACAGAAAGGACTTTAATCCCCTCATTCGTTTCTTGAAACCTATGGGGTTCTTTGATTATAACAAAATGCAGATGCATGCCAAGTGCGTGATTTCGGATAGCGGTACCATTACAGAAGAGTCGTCCATCTTAAACATCCCGGCTATTACCATCAGGCAAGCGCATG
>DIMZ01000158.1:6618-10821 GCA_002425825.1 Cloacimonetes bacterium UBA5553
TAATAATGACTGGCTTAAAGGCAGAATTGGTTATAAAATCCATAGAAGTGGTTACCACTCAAGCCAAAGAAAAGGACAGAGCTTTCCGCTTGGTGTATGATTATGACGTGGATAACTTCTCCAAGAAGTTCCTTCGCATTCTGATGAGCTATACAGATTATATAAATAGAACAGTGTGGAAGAAAAACTGACATGCTAAGAGCATGAAGACAAGTTAATGGATTGCACTAAAGGAGTATCACTTGCTGCCCACAAAAATAGTTATTTTTGATCCCGGGGATTATTCTAACCCCAGCGCAAGGGCAAATCGGATTATTGCGCTTGCCAGAGGGTTGGCGGAAGAGGGAGTATCCACATCAGTTGTTGTAGCTATTCCACCTAACACAAAAATGACAGCAGATAGTAGATATAAGGCAATAAACTTTGTAGGCACACTACCGTTTAGCTCACGAGGGACTGGGTTGTTGCACAAAACCTACTCCAGGATATTGAGTTTTATAAATACGCTAAAATGGATATCTAAAACATGTGATAACTCAGCCAAACAAGTGGCATTGATGTTTGATGAGGATTTCTTTCAATCATTTGGTATTTTACTATGGCTGAGATATCATCACTATACAATCATCCATGAACGAGGTGAGCATCCTCTATTGTATCTATCTGCCATAAATAGAATTACTAAGGCCCTTTATCTGTGGGTATATCTACCAAGAATTGATAGGATGTTGGTTATATCAAGTCATTTGAAGACCTATTTTGCTGAGCATTTATCCCGGATGGGCAAGCCGAAGCAAATTGACGTACTTAATATGATGGTTGAGCCTGATAGATTTGTGCCTTCCGAGACAGACAACAAAGATATGGTGATAAATGAAAATCCTATGGATGTTGTTTATATCGGGACAATGTATGGGGACAAAGACGGTGTTGACATTCTAATCAATTCTTTCAACGAAGTGAAGGGAGATTTCCCTAAAGCAAGGCTGGTCTTGATTGGTGAGAATGTGAAACAAGAATGGATGGGTAAGATAAACCTGGCACTGGATACCGAGGAAAAGAAGGAGCGCGTAGTTTTAACAGGAAGACAATCGCGGGAGGCTGTGGAATACTATCTGAAAGGTGCTTATGCTCTTGCTTTGGCACGACCGGATAATATCCAGGCCAAGTATGGCTTTCCTACTAAACTGGGCGAGTATCTGGCCACGGGCAAACCTGTCGTAATAACTAGCGTAGGAGATATCCCACTCTTCTTGCGGGATGGAGATAATGCATTCGTTGCTGAACCAAGTAGCATAAAATCATTTGCAGACAAGCTAAAAGAGTGTCTAAGCGATCCAAGGAAAGCGGAAGAGATTGGCTCAAAGGGACGGGAGCTGGTGTATTCGGTGTTCAATTATCGAGAATGCGCAAAGGATTTGCTGAAAACACTATGAAAGCAGTAAGGCAGAATTGTATGCGAACTTCTGACAAAGAGCTTTGTGGGTTATAGAGTCCCCAGTGCACGCTGAAATTGATATAATAGTAGAGATGCAATGAAAGTTATGTTTGTATGTAGCGGGAATGGAGGCATATCTCCCATTCCTCTGGCTCAGGGTGATTCGTTAACCAACAGGCAAATTGACGTGGTTTATGCACCGATTACCGGAAAAGGATTCCTTGGTTACGCTTTGTCAATATTCTCAATCAGGAAACAGATAAAAGCTGCCAAGCCGGACATAGTGCATGCGCATTATTCCCTAAGCGGGATTGTATCTTCATTGGCTTNNGGCTGTGGAGTCTCGTTATAAGGGTATTCTGCAGATACTTTTGGAAAGCAACCATAGTTAAATCCGAAAAGATGGCAGTTAGTTTGAAGCTAGAAAGTGCCGTAATCCTCCCCAATGGAGTGAATATGGATCTTTTTAGACCATTGAATAAAGCAAAGTGTAGGGAAAAGCTGGGTTGGGACATCTCAAAAAAATACATTATGTTTAATGCGGCTCCTGAGCGGTACGAAAAAAATTACCCTCTTGCACAGGAGGCAATCGCTTTGTGCGAGGATCCAAACATAGTATTGCAACTAGTAGTGAACGTGAAGCAAACTGATATTCCAACATATCTGAACGCATCAGATTTGTTGCTTCTCACATCCAGATGGGAAGGTTCTCCCAATATAGTTAAAGAAGCCATGGCATGCAATGTTCCTGTTGTTGCTACTGATGTTGGAGATGTTAAGACCTTGTTTGGGCAGGCAGAAGGATGCTACTTGATTTCCAAACCATTTCAATCCAAGCCCATAACTTCGGCTATTAAAGAAATTATGCATCGGGGTGTAGAATCAAAAGCAAGGCAAAGGATATATGATTTGGGTATTGATTCCGAATCAATTGCTAATAAATTGATAAGCATATATCTAGAAGCATTAGGATGATAGTTACACTGGTCGAAAATAGAGGGCATGTAACGATATAACGGTATTAGGTGGATTTATGCAAGATGAGATAGTATTTAGCAGAGCAACCGATGCAGACATTGATGATGTGTATCAGTTTCACTATTCTTACACACAAGATATGCGGACAAAATACGCTTGGCAATGGGAATATGGAAACCTTAATCCCTTTAATTCCATTCTGNNAGCATCTCAGGGTGTTATGTGCATGAAGTTGATTCAAGATAATATTGAGATAGATTCAGGGAAAAACGAGTCTCTGCTTATTGATTCCAGTCTTAGAAAGATGGGACTTAGCGTAAAGCTGTATCAATACGCTCTCGAGCAATATGTCTCCGATGGAGTTAAATGTATTTGGGGTTATTCCAGGAAGGCATTGCCAACTTTACGAAAGGCTGGATTCTATACATATTACAGACCCATGAGTATGGCATTTTTATCACTTGGTTTTAAGCTTGATGCTAGACCCACAGAGAAGACTTTAACTAATAAACTAAAGCGTATGCTCGTTAATCTTGGTTTATCCCTGGTATCAGTGTACTCAAGTTCAGTGTTTTCTATGCGCAACAGGTCAGTTAACGGAACAGATTACAGGATTGAGAGTAAGCTGTTGAATGATGAAGACATGACAGTTTTTTACCAGAAGATGATTAAGGATGCTCCACACACTATTTATTTGAAACAAGATATGGAGTATCTGAACTGGAGACTGGGTTTGTCGCCAGTGCCGGCAACATCGATATTTATTTACCAGGAAGACGTTCTCTGTGGATATATCTATATGATTTTTGAAGAAGGCAGGATTGATGTTATTGACTGTTTGTTCATTAATCGTCGGGTTGGTGATCTTCTGATGAGAGAGCTGCAGAACAAGGTTAGAGAAACGATAAGCTGTAAGGCAGTAACCTACTCCGGAAACAAGCACAATTTGCTGAACAAAATGGTTTTTCGACAATTGATCAGACATGGGTTCATTGTAACAAAGGGCACGAATGATGTCGTGCTAAAACTTCTGGATGATTCCAAGCACGAGGGTTTGTTAGAAATAAGTAACTGGTATATGACCGGAATCTGGTACGAAGGGAACTAGATAAGGGAGAAGATTATGCTAAAAGTAGCACTTACACACGACGTTGACAGAGCATATAAAACATACCAATACGTAACCGGAATGTTAAGATACCTAAAGAGAGCAAACCTGAAAGAAGTGGTTCAGGAATTAGTGTCGATTACAGATTATGCTGATGTTTTTTGGAACTTTCCCGAGATAATGGAGATGGAAGAAGGATTTGGGGTTAGATCTACATTCTTCTTTCTAAACGAGTCCATCCCATTTGAGCTGTTTAATATAAATAACTGGAAGCTGTCTTTGGGTAGGTATAAATATTCGGATAAACGAATTCGAAGTATCATAAGCAGCCTGGACAAAAACGGCTGGGAAATTGGAGTACACGGATCATACAATTCATATAATAATCTCGAATTGTTGTTGGATGAAAAACAGAGCCTGGAACATATAGTTGGTCATGCTGTTCATGGCATTCGGCAACACTACCTGAATATGAATGACAGAACATGGCAAATACAGCGAGAAGCAGGCTTTAGATNNGATTCTACATGGGGATATACGGATAAACTCGGCTATAAAGATGATATTGTAGCTCCTTTTCATCCGTTTAATGATAGCTTCACTGAGTTCCCATTGTCAATAATGGATAGCTGCTACATGGAAGATCCTATGCGCGATGTTAAGGTTTTGGAATTAATAA
>DIMZ01000124.1 GCA_002425825.1 Cloacimonetes bacterium UBA5553
TACATGATTGGTGTTTCACTAATTATCAAATAGGTGTAGCAGAAATGGACAATTTGTGGTCTTTCCCGTAAAATTGCGTAAAATTGCGAGTATGTGATATATGAATTGCATGAATATCAGACGAATTCTGGGGAGGGATATTGGTAATTTGCATGATATTATCTTGACAGATAATTATGTAGCTGTAGATGGTACTAAAAGGTATTTGGCTTCGCGATACTGGAGTTCTATGTAAATCATGCCAAATAGGATGCCTATTCCGGGAGGATGCTTGAACAAACTAAGCCTTATATTGGTGCTGTTATTTGTTGCCGTCCTTGTGCAAGCAAGACATGAAGAATGGCAATGGGCTTTACAGATTGCCGGAGATATAGAATATGTTCGAGGACATGGCATTGTGTCTGATGCTGATGGGAACTGCTATGTTACGGGCGCATTTTCGGGCACTGCGATTTTTGGTAATAGCACAATTCGTTCTAACGGAAACTCAGATATCTTTATAGCCAAGCTGGATAGCAACGGTAATTGGTTGTGGGCGCGGCAAGCAGGAGGTACCGGGGGTGATAGTGGCAATGCCATTGCAATAGATTCAAATGGCAACAGCTACATAACCGGCTTTTTCCAGTTTGATGCCGCTTTTGGTGAATCAATTCTAAATGGTGGATTTAGGGAAAGCATCTATATTGCCAAGCTTGATGCCGATGGTAATTGGCAATGGGCAAATCGATTAGGTGGAGCTGAGCAAGGCGAGGGTTATGCCATAGCCACTGACCCGGAGGGAAGCTGCTATGTAACAGGCTACTTTGGAGGAACTGGTTCTTTTGGCGGTACCATACTTTCGGCAATTAGCCCTGCGGATACCTTCGTTGCCAAGATGGATACCAACGGGAATGTGCTATGGGCTAAGCAAGCAAAAGGGACATTGCAAAATACCGGATACTCCATTTGTGCCGATGAACAAGGCAACAGCTACATAACTGGTTACTTTGCGGGATCATGCAAATTTGGATCCGATACTATTACTGCCAGCAGCTATGCTGATGTCTATATGGCCAAACTGGATAAAGATGGCTACTGGAGATGGGCTGCGGATACAAATGGATTTGGAATAAGCTTTGGGAATGCAGTTACTACAGATGCTGTTGGCAATTGCTTCGTTACCGGTGGATTTAATGGCACTGCCGTGTGGAGTAACATTACGCTTGATAGCGAGGATATCCCTTATCTGTTTGTAGCAAAGCTGGGCAATAATGAAGCCGGAAACAATGGCAGTGTTCCGGTGGTAAACGTTACCCTCCATGGCAATTATCCTAATCCTTTCAGCTCTCAAACTGCTATAAAATATGAGCTAATTGAGCCTGCTCCCATTCGAATCGACATCTATAACCTTAAGGGTCAATTAGTGAATACCATTGTGAACGAAAGTAAGACTGCGGGCGCATATTCCACTATCTGGAATGGAACAGACAGAAAGAACCTAAAAGTAGCCAATGGGGTATATTACTACACCTTAAGCTCTAATAAACTAAAGCACACTCGCAAAATGATAGTCTTGAAGTAAGAACTATCGCCTCAGGGCACATCCTTTATAGCTGTAACTCTGTAGAAACGCATAGCACCAAAGGGGTTAATGGGGACTTGGTAGCTAAGGTTAGAGGTTTCGCTTAACAGCCAAGCAAAGGGTGTTGGGCTGCAATGGGTTTGTATTCCCGGTGAAAAAGTGAAAAGAGCCTAAGCGAGCCAAGTAAACCCGTGGCTTTGCCCGAAAAAAGCATTGACAGAAATCAATTCACTAAAGAAAATTGAAAGCGAATGTAAGATCAATCACAATAAGACATTTAGACCCCATAAATATGTAGAAGGAGTCCTTATGCCGGTTTTACCGATCTTGTGGTATATTGCCCCGCTGGGTGCTTTATTAGCCTTGATTTCAGCCTATTATTTCTATACAAATGTCCGTCGTCAAAATGCGGGTAATGCCCGTATGCAGGAGATTGCAGGCTATGTGCGTGAAGGTGCATACGCTTATCTATATCAACAGAACAAGGGAATTGCCATCTTTTTTGCTGCGGTGTTGCTAATTTTCCTCTTTTTAGCTCATTACCTAAAAGTGCTTGATCCGATGATCCCCTGGGGCTTCCTTTCCGGTGGTATTATGAGCGGATTGGCTGGCTTTATCGGTATGAATACTGCCACAATGGCATCCAGCAGAACCGCACAAGCTTGCTCCGAGAGTTTGGATAAAGGCCTTAAGGTTGCCTTCCGTGCCGGAGGTGTGATGGGCTTGGTAGTTGTAGGGCTGGCATTGTGGGATATTTCAGCTTGGTTTTACATCCTGAATTGGATGGGCTATAGCTTAGAGAAGATAGCTGTGGTTATGCTTTCTTTTGGTATGGGCGCATCAACTCAAGCCTTGTTTGCACGTTTAGGCGGTGGTATTTACACCAAAGCGGCAGACGTGGGAGCGGATTTGGTAGGCAAGGTGGAAGCCGATATACCGGAAGATGATCCACGCAACCCTGCCACCATTGCCGATAACGTTGGCGACAATGTTGGTGACGTAGCCGGAATGGGTGCCGACCTCTATGAAAGCTATGCCGGCTCAATTCTTGCCACGGCAGCTTTGGGTATGAGCGCTGTATTGCAGATATCTTCCAGCTTCCCGGAGATAAAGTCTTATTTGTTCAATTTCATTACCGCACCGCTAATCCTGGCGGGTGTGGGAGCACTGCTATCCATTATCGGTATCTTTATTGTTTCCACCAAGGAAGGCGCAAAGATGAAAGACCTGATGTTTGCGTTGAATAAAAGTGTGTATGCCAGTTCGGTGCTTATTGCCATTGCCTCGTTCTTTGTGTGCAAGGCATTGCTACCTCCGCAGTACTATTTCGGCATATTCCTTTCTTCTCTGGTAGGCTTGGTAGCCGGGATACTAATAGGACAGGTAACAGAACTGTGGACATCACATAGCTATAAAGCCACGCAAAACATCGCAACACAGGGAGAATACGGCTCGGCTACGGTGATCCTGGAAGGAATAAGCGTAGGCATGCTTTCCACCGCGGCACCGGTAATAATAATAGTTTTGGGTATTATTGCCGCATTCACTTTTAGCGGAGGCTTCCGCTTTGTGGAGCTTGGGCTGTATGGCATTGGTTTTGGTGCGGTTGGCATGCTGGCTACTTTGGGCGTAACTCTGGCAATGGATGCTTTTGGCCCCATAGCCGATAATGCCGGCGGTAATGCACAAATGGCACACCTTCCCAAGGAGGTGCGCGAGCGTACAGACAGCCTGGATGCGGTTGGCAACACAACTGCTGCCATCGGCAAGGGCTTTGCCATTGGTAGCGCGGCATTAACTGCCATGGCTTTACTTGCTGCATACCTGGAGAAAGTGCGCGACGCCTTTATTATGCTGGGAAACAAGCTGGGTGAAACTCAGTTTTTGGAGATTAACTATGGTAGCCATGTGGAAAAGATTGAGGCAACCAAGGCTGGATTGGGCAACTTTATAGAATACTACCAGATAAACCCGCTGAACCCGAAGTTCCTTTTGGGTATCTTCGTTGGTGCCATGGTTACCTATGTGTTTTCTGCCTTAACCATTAAAGCTGTGGGACGCGCTGCCGGTAAGATGGTAAAAGAAGTGCGTCGCCAATTCACCACCATACCCGGAATCTTGCAGGGAACAGCTAAGCCGGATTATGCCAGATGTGTGCGTATTTCTACCATTGGTGCACAGCAGGAGATGATTCTTCCTGCCATTATCGGTATTGTTACCCCCATAATAGTCGGTTTGCTGTTTGGCGTGGCAGGTGTATTAGGTTTGCTGATTGGTGGCTTAACCACCGGATTTGTTACCGCAGTAATGATGAATAACGCAGGTGGTGCCTGGGACAATGCCAAGAAATATGTGGAAACAGGTAAGCTGGGTGGCTCAGGTTCGCCCATTCACAAGGCAACCATTGTTGGTGACACTGTTGGCGATCCATTTAAGGACACTGCCGGCCCATGCATAAACATTCTGATAAAGCTGATGAGCATGGTATCGATTGTGTTTGGTGGTTTCATTGTGGCATATTCACCTCGCATCGAGGCTATCTACACACCCAAAAGAGAAAGCCGCCCCGCCGTGGAAATGGTTCAGCCTGCCGATAGCAGCAGCACAAATCTGGGCACTACAGCCGTAGAGAAACAAATGGACTAAGCTAAGGCTATTATAGATTGGTTATAAAAGAATAACCGCCATCGCTTTCACGGTGGCGGTTTTTATATCTTAAACAGATTGCGTGCAACCTATTTGTGTTTATGACGATTCTTCCGCAGACGTTTTTTCCGCTTGTGGGTGGCGATTTTATGACGTTTCTTCTTCTTTCCGCACGGCATAATATCAGCTCTTACTTCTTGGTATTAACGTCAACAACGTTACCCTTGAACTCACGGGAAAACTTGAAGGTGGGGACTGTTCTTTCCGGTACTGGAACTTTCTCGTCAGTTTTGGGATTGCGGCCTACGCGGGGCTTGCGGGTTTTAAGCTTGAAGGTGCCAAAGCCACGGATTTCGATGTGACTGCCTTTTGCTAAACTATCTTTGATGGACTGCAGAAGGGCGTCCACGACGACGGCGACNNACGGATGATTCCGGTGTTTTCCGAAATGATCTTTACTAAATCGGCTTTTGTCATTTTGATACTCCTTAAATAACTCTTTGTCTATATAGCTAAGCTGAATTGCATCGGCTATTAAGATACTCAGGAATAAAATCTTAGGTTTTGTGTCAAGGAAAAAAACAGCTTTGGGGCACAAAAACCGCAAAAATCTCTCTACCAGAAAGACTTGACGAATACCACGCTAATGGCAGTTGCTGCCTTCAAATGTGCACAAACTACCAATTATCAAGTATATGGCAATGTACAATCCGGCACCCATGCCTACAGCCAAAACATAGCACCCATGCAGGTAACAAATAAGCTGCAGATAAAAAAACTGATTACAGACTGATGGCCAGCTTTACATACGCCGTGCTGCCATACTTTCTAAAGCTACCCAGGGGGGCAGACAGTGTAGATTTCTCGTCCTGATACTGATTACTCTGCATTCCGGCATACAGAAAGTATTCCGGCTTAAACTCGTAGCGCAGATTGCTGTGATAGCCCAGACTGCCAAAGCTGGAGCGGGACTCGTTATTATTATAGTTAATTGCGCCCTTAATCTGCAAGCTTCCGCTGTGGGTGTAGCTTATCTCCGCGTTTACAAAAGCATATTGATTATCCAGCCTTACCACATTGCCGTTCACCACACTCACCTTGTTATAATCGTATTGCCTGAGAGACACACCTCCGCTATACGATAGCTTGTCGGTTGGCTGTCCCCATAGATTTATAACCCAGCGTTGGGTTTTGTAAGTATCGTAAAGCTGATAAACGATGGTGTTGCCAATAGCGTAGTTAATACCAAAGCCGAAGGAGTCCCAGAGGTTAGCATTAAAGCTTGCCTGCGAGCTGTGGATGTTGTGCTGGGTATTAGCCCAGTCCAGAGATGTACCGATGTTTTGGGTTGCGCTAAACGACAGCTTGTTACTAAATGTTACATAGGCATTTGCTCCCTGGTTTAGTTCGTCTATAGGATTTCTTCGTGGATGATACCTATTATATCCACCCCACAGGTTGGCACCATAATACTTAATACGCCCGGGTAGCATCGACGAGCTGTAGCCGCCGTTCCAAGATATGCCATTATAGTCAGTTTCAATCGGGTAGCCCATATCTATCTCCAAGTCTTCACTGCATGTGCTAGCCGAAATCCAGGCATTCCAATCTCCCGGATTGGCACTAATGAAACCCCCTGCTTTATAACCGCTGTTTTGCTCATTCATGCCGGCATCCTTTTTTACACTGGCGGTAATATTGGCACCAACGCTGAAACTATCACCCAAGAGCTTGCTTACACTGCCCTCATAAACGTGGTTAAAGTAGTTATCATTCATTCTGCTCAGTACCGCATTATTAAGTTTTATGGTACGCCAGGATGGCTTAACTGAGATTACCTGATAGTAGTCATCGGAGTTAATTATGTCATCGCCATCACGCATTTCTTTGTCTTTTGCGCCAAGAAGACCCCAGTTTACCGATTTGGCGTTGCCGGTTACCTTGAAGGCAAGCTGCGGCTTGGCAATGTTGCGGCTGTAAAAGGNNAGAAGAATCGGTTTTCAGACAGCCAGGGCGGGTATTTGCTGTTGTAGTTATCTGCCGCATCATCTGGCGGAACATCGGAAAAGTCGGGATTAACGCTCACCTTTATCCTCACCCGCTGCGAGGGATCGAAGGCAATGTCCATGCCAATGTTATCGGGATCAAAGCTACTGCTTTTGTCTATCAAGTTATAGCTGCGCACCAGATACGGCCTGAATGAGAAGTTCATGCTCCGGCTAATCTTTTGGCTAAGCGTGATGTCCTGCGCATTGGTAAAGTAGTCCTTTCGCATATTGGTGTGCGAGAAAGGATGGCTATACATGCTTTCAGCTTTGTAATAGTAGCGCGATACTATAATCTTCCAGTTATAGGGAAGCTCTTGTTTGAAGCGCAATTCGCCCAATGGAATGCGCATGGTAACTGTCCATAGCTTGTCTTCCACCTGGCTATCGTAAGAGTATTTGCTGTTCCAGCGATTATCTACACTAAGATCCTGGTTGCGCACCGCATCGAAAATGGTTCCCGATGGAGTGGCTGAGTAATAGTAGGCAAAATACGCATCGGGAATGGTTATCAACTGTACGCGAACATAGTCGCACTGCTGTCCTTTGTCGCGAACGGAAACCGAACCTCTATAGAACGTGGAATCAATCTCACACTCGAAATGCGCCACCAAGTAGCCATCATCCTGCCACAACCAACATTTGGTTTGCAAGGTTTCTGGAAGCTTGTCTTCGGGATCACAGCGAACTAAACCGGTGATGAGATTGTCATCGCTGAATACCGGAACCCTGGACTCGGGAATCATAATGCTAAAACNNCCTGACCAAGCGAAATCAAACACAGAAACAGGATGCAAAGCACAGCCTTCATAAGTGAACTCCTTTGGGCATGAAGAGAGTATGGAAATTAAGTGTATAAATATGCAACTGGTATTCCAAGTCAAGTAATAATATCATCTTTCTGTCACTCCTCCGGTTTTTTTAAACAGGAGATAATAAGCCATTTTGCTTTGTGCATTGCTTTGCGCTATGTTCATTAATGCATATCTCGCCTTTCTTCCTAATAAGGTATCGCAACCAGATAATACTACGCAAGTACAGGCGGTCGCCATACCGCCTANNAGAGGTTATTCTTTGCCTGTTGTGATAATCCCTCCAGCCTTTCTTGTTACGAGGACGTCACCACTCCAGTGCAGATTTATCTTGACGCCTGGCCAATGCTTCACTACCTTTGCAAAAATACATAAATGAGGTGGATATGATAACCAATAGCGACATCAGAGCCGAAGCCAGAACCAAACTTACCGGGCAATGGAACAACGGCGCAGTTGTGATGCTTATATTCTTTTTAATACATTCCGGTGTTCCGGCAATCCCTGTAATAGGCTCGGTGGCATGGCTGTTTTTAACCGGCCCCTTTTCTTTGGGACTGGCATACGTATTCCTGCGGGTTGTCCGCGGTGAAGGCTTTAGCTTCGAGATGATGTTCAAGGGTCTCTACGATTATGGCCGCTGCTTTGTGGCAGGACTGCTGGTGCTGGTATATACCTTGTTGTGGTCTTTACTACTGATAGTTCCGGGAATAATAGCATCACTATCATATTCCATGACCTTTTTCATAATGGCAGACAACCCCAGGCTGAGTGCCGACGAGGCTATCAGCCGGAGCAAACAGATGATGTATGGACACAAAACAGAGCTGTTTATGCTGTGCCTGTCATTCTTCGGCTGGTTCCTATTGGGCATTGCGGGCATGGGGATTCCATTCTTCTGGATTG
>DIMZ01000232.1:0-227 GCA_002425825.1 Cloacimonetes bacterium UBA5553
TTCATCAGGCTACTTTTTGAAACCAAATACCGCCAGGTGTTGGGGGTTCAGATAGTGGCTGCAAATGCCACCGATCTCATCTCAGAAGCAGGTGTATTGTTGGAACTGGAAGGCACAGTATATGATCTTGCCCGCACGGTTCATGCTCATCCTACTATCGCTGAGGTGTTTATGGATGTATCACAGGAAGGTTTGGACTAGATTGATCCTTGAACGAATTACTAATG
>DIMZ01000232.1:256-1416 GCA_002425825.1 Cloacimonetes bacterium UBA5553
CGGATGAGATGCGTAATTCATCCGTAATAATACCGCAATTTAATCAAGCAACAAAAAAGAGGCGTTCATATAAACGCCTCTCATTGTATAAGCTAAATCACCAACGATAATTCATAAAAAACATTGGCTCTTTGTCTTTCACGCCGAAATAAACTTCGGCTTTGCTTTTGTCTCGTGAACTAAATAGCAGGTAATCAACTCCACTAACCAAGTGATTTAGAATTAGCACACCCACAGCTACAGAGGCATAGTCCTCAAAGTCGTGACTGCTATTCCTGAGTTTGTTGTATTGGCTGCGATGCTGGGGTGAATCCCAGCTAAAATACTTGTCGTCCTGGTAGCTGTTTTGGTCTATGTATTGTTGTTGTGCCAAAGCATCGTAGGGATACATGCTCATGGCAGTTTGGCGAATCATGGCATTATAGCCATTGGCGTCAAACCCGCTGCTTTCAAATCGGGATAGCGAATTGTAGAACTTGCTGTCATAGCTTCCAGGTTGTAAATGGGCAAACTTGATGGCGTATTCATAAGAATCCTGCAGCAAAACATCACTTTCGTTATTTAGATATATCACAGAGCCTACAATAGCAAGTTCGGAGGCAAGCATGGCATAGCCGTAGTTCTTACCCGCAGAAACCTGTTGCCAACCCGGAACAGCCACTGCTTTCAAGAAGCCCAAGCCGCGATTTTGCGCTAAGGCAAGGTTCCATATCATTATGGCGAGCAGTATCAATAGGGCTTTCTTCATTCGTGTCGTCCTTTTAGAAATCCAGTTGATAGTTTAACATTAGCCCTTCGGTGCCGGAGGGACTGAAATATACTGTGCCGTGTTTGTTTAGTTTTCCCGAAAGAATTGCGCTGTCGATGGCACTAACAGCGCGGTTGAGCAGCATTATACCCAACGCCAGATTATGGCTCATCTTGGTGCGCTGATGTCTGGCACGCATATTCTGATAGTCTGTCCAGTGTTCATTGCTTTGCCAGTTCCATTCTTCATCACCCTGAAACAAATACAAGTCCATGTATTCAGCAAATTTCTCCGGGTCGTAAGTATAGATTAGATAGTAGTTTCTAAGCACCATTTCTTGAAGTTCATTGTAATAATCACTGCTGGGGAATTCCTGAATAGCCTGATAGTGTTTGCGTGGCATACCGTATGG
>DIMZ01000232.1:1466-7125 GCA_002425825.1 Cloacimonetes bacterium UBA5553
TCTCATGTAATTGTCTATCTGTCTGTCTATCTCTTGCTGCGTGGTTACAAATGCGTATATACTTAGTAAATCTATGCCCATTAGTGCAGCACCACGAGTGTTGTGTCCCATCATCAATTCGCCACTACCGGGAAGCACCAGCGAAGCTCCGGTGTAGGCCATACGAGGCAGAGCATGCAGGGTCATGCCGCATAAAAGGATGATGAGTGTAGTGATTGCTCTTTTTAGAATTGCCATTTTAGTCCCATCATGGGGGTAATATTGCCATTGGGAATTGCTGCATAGAAGTCAAATTGTGGAGCAGATTGGGCTATGGCAAGTCTGTTAACCTTTTGGGTTAAACGAACTGCATCCAAACCGCTTGCGATGTGATTAAATGCTATGGCAAAGGTGAAGAATCGCGCTGAGGCATAGGCATCTTTTGCATCATTACGCAAGTCTATATATTTGTAACGCATTGGACTGGCAGAAGGATTGTCCGGCTTGGTGTTTTGAGGATTTGTGCCCCATAAGGGAGTGTTACCAATCCACGAAGCATTTATAGTGCCTGCATTTTCGAAATTGAACTGAGGGACTAATGCTCCAGTCTGATCCACAGCAAAACGATAATACCAGTCTATCCAGCCAAAGGTGTAATGACCGTATTTGCCTATGTCTTCGTAGAAGTGCTGGGTGTTGTTGCTATCCAACCGGAAATAAATCGGTTCGTAGATATCGTTGGGATTAACGTCGATCATTGCATTTTGAACGGCAGTTTGGTTGGCACGGTTGTATCTAGGCCCGTGCATCTGGTTACCATCATTATCTAAAACTGGAGTACCATCTGGCCTTGTATATGGAACAAGTTCGCCATTGGCATACTTTTCGTAGATGTCGGTTTTCTTTTTTCCTTCTNNAGATCCGCCGATAAATGCAAGCTCTAAAACAGGGAACAAGTAGGTAGTAAAAGACTTCTTGTTAGCATAATATTGGCCAGCACCCGGGATTGCCAAAGACATTATCATCGCCAGACGAGCATCTTTTTTAGCATAGTTCACCTGGATGAGATCGTTGGTAATAAGGCTATCATTGAAGCTGGGTTGCTTGGTTTCAGATGATTGATCAAACAACCAATCGTCGATGTTACCGGCTTTCCCCTGAGCCAGAAGAAGCTGTGATGCGAGAAGTATTATGCATAATAGCAAGAGCTGTTTCATATTAACCATCCTGTATTCCATCGGTTCTTACTTTTCCACTGCGAACTTAACGTTCTTGTGAGTTCCATTGTTTTCGATGTTTAGAATATACACTCCGGGACTTAGTCCCAAAGATTTCATTTCTATGTCGTAAGGGTTGTTCTGAGAGCCGGGCACTGTCTGCCTGGAAACTAAACTGCCACTGATGTCAAAGATGCGCAGTATGGATTCACCAACTGAGTTTTGCAGCCTGATTCGGTAGTCGGGTCGTTTCACTGGATTTGGAAACACAAAGGCAGTAAGTTCTGAACTGGCAGCAGGGGCATCGTAGAAATCACTGCTGAAGTAACCACCATTGTCATTTCGGAAGCCAGAGAACTTAATTGGATTCTCAGCTAAGCCACTAAGGGAATGGATGTATAGCTTTCCATCCTCATCCGGGTAGTACCAATACAATGTTTGCTCGGTGTCGTGGTAATATAGGTAATCAGCTTTGGGTGCTTTCTTCCAGTTCATAGAGTATGCCGGCAATGCTTTCGCCTGCTTGTTAATGGCAATGTAGCCAGAATTATGTAAGGGGTAATACAATATATCGGTGTTGCTGAGTTTCAATGCTCTGGGAGTATCTGTGCTGGATACAGCTTTGGAGGAATTATATGGGAAGCCAGGGATGTAAGTTCCGTCGGATTTAACTGCATATAGCTTGGTGCCAATGCCGAAAAACAGCACGGGTGAGATATCATCAAAGGCTGTTAGAGCCAATTGACCGGGCAGTTCATTACTGTGGTTAGTAAATATCTTTGTTGCACTCGTAGTTGTTAGTCTGTATATGTTACCGGAATTGGACATCAAAAAAGCATGAGAATCAGATTTGTTAAGAGGCTTAAAGCCAATAGGCTCGTAGTCTCCAAAGGCTTCCGGTAGGGTAACGTTCGCAAGCACAGACATAGTAATAGGGTCAACCACAGCACAAAAGTTAGCGCCAAGGGCGATAACTTTATCACCCCATCCGGCAATGCGCTTGATTCCTTCCAATGATACATAGTTGGCAATCTGGTAATTTTGCAGCTTGTATAACGAGCTGAATGTAGTAACAAACACATCGTTATTTAGAACCATGGGAGTGCTGGTTATGAGGCTCGGGAAGGAAACTATGTGCGGAGTAAGCTCAATATTCGAGAATTCCAGAAAGCGTAGCTGCTCGTCTTTGCTCACCACCAGTTCATAGAAACTGTCACGGTTGTTATCGGCTTTCTGCGGGGGATAGTCAATAATAGCTATGCTACTATTGAAGGTTCCCGATATGTCTTGCCAGTTGTCGTTAACTTTGCTGAGTAGAGTTATGCTGCCAAAATCAAACACTGGAAGATCATAATCGCTGAAGCCAGAATTTATAACATCCGCTGTTATGGCACGATGAGATGGGAAATTGAACACCAGCGATTTATCAAAGAAACCGCTGCTTATTCTAAAGCTCATCACTTTAGCTGGACTGCTGATATTGCTAAGACCATACATGCCGGGCAAGCCATAGCTGTCTAACAAAGCTGGTTTACTTGTTGCATTCAGGCTGCTTTTCCAAGGTGATGCTGACCATGAAACAAACTGGCCACTGGCATCAAGATTGGGCTTGTTGGCGTAAAAGTAATCGTAGGGAGTGCCTGTCCAGTACATTGAATAGTAGCTGCCCAAGTCTGTTAAACCATCAGCCTCCACCACTCGCACGCCTCTGTTGTAAAAGCTAGTATTAACACTGTTGTTATCAAAGTTGCTAACCCATGTACCATCGGAGTAAGTAACGCCTTCGTCATATATTATTCGCTCATTTACATGCCAGGCAAGCAAGCCTCCGCCAATGGATGCTCCGTTTGCCTTTACAAAAGATGGAAGCATAAAGTCATACTCGTAACTGGGTGAATCTGTAGGGTCGTCAACAGGAGTAGGATATAGAATAACGCGTGAGTCCAGCGTACCAAACAGCGCAGTAGCACCATCACCATCAGGATCCACATTACGGTTTTCTACCAATAGGTATTCTTTATCGTTTATAGGTATCTGAACAATCTGTGGCACTTTAACAGCAGCAGTTTGCTTCGAGCTTACCGCATGAAGACTAATGGGCGAAAAGGCTGGCAGTTCAGTTTGATGTTTTAAATAGCCGGCATTTCTGAAATACTCTCCAAATACCAGCTTACGAGAAAAAGCTCCGGGGAAGGTTGGTAATGTACCCTCTATGAATACCAAATCTCCATTACTCAGTTCGTCCATCATAACGCCAGCACCACCGCTGTCCATTATGTCATAGCTGCCAACCATAGGGCGGAAGTCATTAACATTATAGAGATCTACAAAACCGAGTGAATGACCAAATTCGTGAGCAATAACGGCATTCAAAGCACCAAAACCACTGTATATGTTTACTCCATTTCTGGTTTCTACACTAAAGTCTTGCGAAATAGTGGAGGGAACATTGCAAGCATGAGAAATGNNAAATGCGAACCGATCCACCATCAACAACGGCTTCTTTCCCCTCAGATACTCTTATGTAAAATGAGGGAAGATCGGATGGGGTATCGCCATTAACGTCATGCTGCCAATCTGAACCTGCATGAATAATCATGTAATGTGCATAGCTGCCAAAGTCGATTTCAGGGTCGTCATTATCAGCAATCTCGAAGCTGCTCTTAAAATACTCTTCCATACGGGCAAGGAAGGTGGCTGAGCTTGCTCCAGGCGGGTTGTAGTAACCCATGCTTTTCGGCAGCGTATAAGCAGGTTTATTCTTTGGATAAACATCGTATTGAAGCTGAAAGGACTCAGCAGAAACTGCCTTATAATAATACTTCAGGGCTTCCAGATTGGCTTCAAAATACTGACGATTGTGTGGAGGTGCTCCAACAGAGTATAGGTATGAGGGATCAGGATACAATTGAAACTTACCATTGCCGGTAGTATTGGGATCGTCAGGCTGCTCTAACTGGAAGTCAACCAGTATCACTAATAGTCTGTTCCAGTTCGGGTTTTTGCTGCTATTTACCGGGCTTTGGCTTTGTTTAAGCAGGCTTGTATAAGGATGCTTGTTGTATCGCGGGGACGCATCTGCTTTCTTTAGCTGCATCTTATTAGCAAATAATAATGCGCTAAGCAGCAAGATGCTAAGGGTTAAGATATATCTCTTCATATTTTAACTACTAAGGCCATCATAGTCCCACGTATAGAACTATGATGGCCTTGTTCGTCGGGTTCTTAGAATTCAAAACCCAAAGAGAAGATTTTATTATAATCAACCAAACCGCCTGCAGGTACCATGGCAAAGTCGGCTGTTAGCTTATAGCGCTGGTCAAACTTGTAATGAACGCCAACACCAAAGCTTGCTCCGGTAATCTCACCGGCACTGTCGGCATAATAACCGCCACGTAGGGAGATAAGGTCAAGATAGGTGTATTCTGCGCCGGCTGCATATATCGTCTCGTCAAAATTCTCCCAGCCGGTAGCAAAGCGTTTCCAGAGGGGGTCGCTATTGGTAAGCATCTTGCTTGCTTCCGCAGACACGATCATTTTGTTAAACTGTGTGTCGAATAGCTTGTATGCAGCACCAAGACGGAAAGTTAGGGGAGCTGGGTCTGCCTGGTCTTGATCTACAAATGTAACGTCAGGGCCAATGTTTTGCAATACGATAGCACCATCCAAGCCTTCAACGCCGATGTCTTTTATCTTTGCGCCAAGATCGAAGGCAAAGCTGAAAGCACTACCTTCTTTCTCCGTTGCGCCTGTACCGGGAGCAAGGTATGAGTATATCAGCTTAAAGTTTCCGCCAACACCCACTTTTTCGGGTACAAGTTCATAGCTGTATCCGGCAACACCGGCAACATCAAAGCTATGAAAGTCGCCATAGTTTTCCTGGTTTGTTCCGGTATGGGGCTGTGTACCGGCATCAAGCCAAATGATGTGAGCATTTAGATTACCAATGCCATAGAAGTATTGATTCCAGCCAAGGTATTCATAGAACATATCGTCCAGCCCGGAGCCTTGCAGCCAGGGGATATGGTTACCGGCTAATTGTGTCTTTCTATTAAAGGCAGTTGCGCCCGGATTCCACCACATGGCAAAAGCATCATCGGCTACAGCGGAGTAAGCTCTTCCCATACCATTGGCGCGACCACCAGGTTCAAATGTGAGAAACAATAAGGAACCTTGCGAGATTCCGGCGAGTGCAAAGGGTAAGCCTAATAGCATTACGAGGCTCAATAGTATTATATTGCGTTTCAGCATTAATTACCTCCAGAGGTAAACACATTATTCAGGTTCATGATAAATAGCCTGTTGAAGGGGTGACCACTAATACAATCCGATTGGAATTCTATTACACCAATCAAATCATGCCAGTTCACTGCATCTAAACAGATATCGCTGAGGATAGCAAATATATCCGTTAACTCCTTTAGTTTTGGTGCCGAAGGCCGGAATCGAACCGGCACGAGCGC
>DIMZ01000201.1:0-6437 GCA_002425825.1 Cloacimonetes bacterium UBA5553
TTATGTTTAGAATAGTCCGCTGATATTGCCATCGGACTCCACATCAATCACCTCAGCGGATGGATGCTTGGGCAGCCCCGGCATGCGCATTATCTCGCCTGTTATAGGAATCAGGAATCCTGCTCCACTGGCTATTAGTATCTCTCTAACGGTTACCAGGAAGTCTTTCGGTCGTCCAATCAAATCCGGATTGTCGGATAATGACTTCTGAGTTTTGGCAATACAGATAGGCAGTTTATCGAAGCCATATTTCTTTATCTTCTTCAGGTCTGCCTTGGCATCTGCCGTGTAGTCCACCTTCTGTGCACCATATATCTCGGAAGCCACAGTGAATATCTTGTCCTCTACTGGGCTTTTCCAGTCGTACAAACCACGGTAGTTGCACATGTCTTTATCCACCATATCTATCACCTTTTGGGCAAGCTCCAGGCCACCTGCACCGCCTTGGCTGTGAAATTCCACAACGCTGGCTTCAAACCCGCTGGCATGCACAAAGTCCAGTACTATCTTCAGCTCTTCTTCTGTATCGGTGGGGAAACGATTTATGGCTACTATGCTCTTCATGCCAAACTTATTTATGTTCTCCAGATGCTTAGCCAGATTAACCAAGCCATCGGTTACCGCCTGTGGGTTGGGAGTATTAATGTCTTTCAGCTTCGCCCCGCCATGCACTTTTATAGCCCGCACTGTGGCAACCAACACTACCGCATCAGTGCAAAAGGCACCGTATTTACATACCAGATCAAAGAACTTCTCTGCTCCTAAATCGAAGCCAAAGCCCGCTTCTGTTACCACATAGTCACTCATCCGCAGAGCCATCTTAGTAGCCAGTATGCTATTTGCCCCCTGGGCTATATTGGCAAAAGGCCCACCATGCACCAATGCCGGAGTATTCTCCGTGGTCTGCACCAGGTTTGGCTTCAATGCGTCCTTTAGCAGGGCTGCAATGGCACCTTCAAAGCCAAGCTGATGCACCCGCACCGGCTCGCCATCATAAGTGAAGCCAACCGTAATATTGCCAATGCGCTCCTTCAGCTCGTCCATGTTGTTGGAAAGACACAGGATAGCCATAATCTCACTGGCGGATGTAATATCGAAACCGTCTTCCCGTGGGAAACCTTGCTTACTGCCACCCAAGCCAATCACGATGTGTCGAAGCATCCTGTCGTTCACATCCACCACCCGTTTCCAGGTGACCCTGCGTGGATCGATATTCAGCTCATTATCGTAGTAAATATGATTATCCAGAAGGGCAGCAAGCGTATTATTCGCAGCCGTCACAGCATGAAAATCACCGGTGAAATGCAGGTTTATGTCTTCCATCGGCAGCACCTGCGAATAGCCTCCACCCGCAGCTCCGCCCTTTATGCCAAACACCGGCCCAAGCGATGGCTCACGAATGGCCACAATGCTCTTTTTGTTCAGGCGGTTAAGTGCCTGAGACAGCCCTATGGACACTGTGGTCTTGCCCTCTCCAGCCGGTGTAGGCGTAATGGCCGAAACCAATATCAGCTTACCATGCGGGTTGCTTTTCAAGCGGTTCATGGTGCTGTATCTAATCTTGGCTTTATACTCGCCATAATGATCCAGATCACCGGGTTCCAAGCCTATTTGAGACGCAATCTCGTCTATATGGAGCATCTTGGTATTCTTTGCAATATCGGCATCGTTCAGCATATTTCCTCCTGGATGTAATGCATATTGATTTCTAACTATCTAATATAAAGCTAAGGAAAATAAGTGCGTTGGCAAGGAGGGATTGTGTTCATGACAGATCAGTGGCAGTTACGTACAAAGAATAGTGTTGACATAAATCTTTACCTAATATGTCTCGAAAATTGAACAAACAAAGAGGTTGTACTATGAATAAAGCTCTTATGGTCCTCGCTGGATTGCTATTTTCTATCTGCACTATAAATGCCTTATCCAACTTAGGTTTAGTAAGCAATGGTTTCGAACCTTCTGCGACAAACCTGGCTATGGGTGGAAACCCTGTAGGCGCGGTTAACTATTGGCACAATGACCCGCTTAATGCTTATGACAATCCTGCTTTCCCCGNNCGCTTTACATAAAGGTATCAGTTATTCCAACACCAAGTATGTTTTCTTGACGCTATACCCAAGACCAAATGTGAGTGAAGAGCTTAATTACAAAAGCTCAATGATGAGTGCTGCTTACTATGGCATTGGATTGCTGTTCCCTACGAATTTATCCAACTCTGGTAAAGCCAGTACTCATATCGACTATGGTGAGCAGCAATTTACAGATGGTTCGTTTGAGGCGCAAATAGTTAATCAATATGACCAATCCAACTCATATGGCTTTTCTATCAACCTGCCTGAAGTGTATAGACAGCTAAACCCAAATGCGGGTAGTATTGCCGATATGGTAGATTTGTCTATTGGCTTCAGCCATCAACTACATGAGAGTAATATACTGAATCGCAGAATAGAAGCCAACAGCACCAATTGGGGTTATCTTCTAAAGTTAAAGCATTCATACCGTCCCGATCTTAAGCTTGAAGCCGCGCTTGGAGGCTCGAACTTTAATGCCCTGAAAGATGAGATAGATTTCGAACTTGGGACAGCCCCTGTTCGCATATACCAGCGGTCAAATATTGGAGTTGCATTCTCTGTTATAAAAGCAAATCCTCATTATGCCATTGACAACAGCATAAAGTCAAGCTTTGCAAACCTATTTAGTGCCCGCATCCTTACCGGAAGGATTAGAGAGTATGCCCGTCCCATATTCATAACCGGCATGGGGGGCGAACTGGGTTTGCTTGACACCGCTTTCCTGCGTGTGGGCTACCACAATGATGAAGAAGGAAAGATAAAGGGAATGACCTACGGAATAGGCATCAATGCTCATTACCGCGATTTAGTATCGATTACTTATAACTACTCCTTCTTCCCTGGTGGCATTACAAAGGAAGATAAAGAGATTACAAACTATGGACTTAGCGTAAACGTTATGCAGNNNGATTATAAGCCATTTACTTCATGACTAATGATAACATTTTACCCATCTGGAGGATAGAATTCATGAAGAACGTATCAACAATATGCCTGTTTGCCATAATACTTTGTATAAGCTTGCTAATTGCCAGTTGCTCCCTTTCCACAGCACCAGAGCCTGTGGGAGTTTATGCTCAGGATGCGCCGGACGATAATGCTTTATGGCNNACATCAGCAAATCCCATGCCCATGGGCGGAACAACCTGTTTCAGCTATAGGATTAGTAATGGAACTGATACACGCATAGAGATTATCAATGCATTAGAGCAAGAAGTTTGGAGTAAAACCGTTTCTCAATCTGGAACGATAACTTGGGACGGTAAAGACAAATATGGCAGACCATGTACCACTGGCATATACTTCTTTCAGATTCTAAGACCCGGCGAAAGAATTAGAAACAAGCTGATAGTAGCATCATAACCAACACAATACCAAGCTAAAATCCCTAAGCTCTTTCACTGGCGATTGCCCGGTTCTTGCGGACGATTAGCGTTAGTTACAATGCTTTATCGATAGCTGCTTTTCAGATCCAACCTATAGCCCAGAGATACGTTTATCTGGCTTGTCCTGGTATCGGTTCTGCTTTTTTCTACAAATATGTTATTTTCTAACTCTTGGTAAATAGACTCATAACTGTTCACTCTATACAGGCATTGAAACGAAAACTTACCACGATTCAAGCCAACTCCAAAACCATAGAATAACCCGTCTTTCGTGCTTAAGTACTCGTATGGATTGTCGTTTTTAAATTTCATATCCACAATGTTATAGCCCAACTGACCAATTATTTCTGGCGACACCTTTTCCACGGTCTCAAATCTGTAGCTTAGAATACCGTAGATAGGTAGAAATCCCTGGTATTCCATATCGCTTGTCCATTGATGGGGAGTAACCATCTCCCTGTTAAACTGGTAATCTATACCAAAGCCATAGTTTAGCTTTCCCTTCCCCAGCTCAAGCTGAACTGATGCTGTGGGAGCAGTCTCGTTTTTATACCCCAAGAACATCGGATATTCATAGTAATACATCTCACCCGNNATTCTTATACGTGTGCAACATAACTTGTTTGCCACCTTTTATCCGTTGACAATATCCTGCCTCTGTTGCTCTTTGACACAACGCTGCTGAGCCGATATAAAAGCAAAGTAAACGCTATGGAGTGCCCATGCCAGAACTACTGAAAATCGACATAAACCGCCTGTACTACGGAAGCAATATCCTGCTGGAAAATGCCAGATTAAAGGTGAACTCCGGCGAGCGCATCCTGATTGTGGGCGCAACAGGCACAGGGAAAAGCAGTTTGCTAAACACACTAAACCTCATGAATCAAAGCTATGATGGCAGTATCTTTTTTCACGGCAAAAAGCTGCAAGATTACCGCCCCGAACACTTGCGCAGCAGAATCTGCATGGTGATGCAAGAACCATATCTGGAAGGCAACACTGTGCAGGAAGCCCTGGACGCCCCACTGCAATACCACAGCATCAAACAACGCCAACTGCCTAACCGGAACCAGGACATAGCACAGCTAATGCAGGCCTTCCAGCTCCCAATTTCTTACCTGCAACAAAGCCCGGAAAAGCTTTCCGGTGGCGAAAAACAGCGCATAGCCCTCATCCGCGCCTTGCAGCTTAAGCCCGAAGTGTTGCTTTTAGACGAGATCAGTTCCGCGCTCGACCAAGGCACCTCCGGCATCATATCCGACTGTATTTTTAACAACTATCAGGGCACGGTTATCGCCATCTCGCACGACCCATTGTGGCAAGACCGCTGGCAGCGCATCTGGAAGCTGGAGCAAGGCAGAATAAGCAGCAGCGTAAAAGGAGCTTAAACCCATGGACATCAGCTACATATCTCTGCTATTCGCTGCCCTCCTGCTGCTTTACCCGCTCCTCATCTTCAGCCACCTGAAACTAAAACTAAGCAAACAGCTCTTCTCCGCCTTCGCCAGAATGGCAATTCAGCTCGCTATAATTGGGCTGTGGCTGCAATTTGTGTTCAAACAAATGAATCTCTGGCTAAGCCTTTTCTGGATGCTGGTAATGATTGCAAATGCGGTATTTACTCTTAAAGGCCGCCTTAAGTTTCAGCCCCGCATTCTCTTGCCCATCCTCATTTATTCGCTTGGTGCCACCAGCATCATCATCATGCCCTGGCTGCTGATCCTGGTAATAAAGCCCCAACCCGTCTTTTCCCCCATCTACGCCATCCCGGTTTACGGCATGGTGCTCAGCAACAGCATGAATAGCTGTGCCCTTGCCCTCGAACGCTTCGAAAGCGGACTTAGCGACAACTGGAAAGCATATTACACAAGGCTTAGCCTTGGTGCCAGCCTCTGGGAAGCTGCGCTGCCGCCATTCAAAAAAGCCATGCAAACCTCGCTGATGCCCCAGCTTTTAACCATCGCCTCCATTGGCGTGGTTAGCCTGCCCGGCATGATGACAGGGCAAATCCTGGGCGGCGCATCTCCATTAGTTGCAATTAAATACCAGATGATGATCATGATCTCTATCTTCAGCGGAGTTACCCTCACCGATTACCTGGCAATCCGGCTGTACTTAGCTAAACGTTTTGATATGTACCACTTACCCATCGCCTGATGCCGGGACGCTGATTCCACATGCTAAGCCTCTTTATAAGCGTATGTTGCTCTGTGCTGATCGCAAACCTGCTAATGGTGGTGGGCAGAAAGGGCAAACTGAACATGTTACCCATCTTTTTGGGCAACTACTTTGTCGCAAGTATCAGCAGTTATTACAGCTTACGTGGCAGCATAAGCGCGCTGCCGGTCTTTGATATCAGCTTTGGGATATTCACGGGAGCGCTGTTTCTGCTAAACTTCTGGGTGTATCAGAAATGCATTGTGGTAAATGGCTTATCGCTATCAGTGGGCATAATGCGCATCGCCATGATCGTGCCTATCCTCCTGGCACTCATCATCTTCGGCGAGAAACTGAATATCTACAACTTCCTCGGCATCGTTATTGGCCTGGCAGCTTTCGGCATAAAGACCGATACTAAAAACCTGCATAACCTCTTGTGGATATTAGGTTTATTCATCATCTCCGGCTTCACCGACGCCAGCTTGAAATTATACAAAGAACTCGGCTCCGCCCAAGAGCCGCTATTTGTGTATCTCATTTTCTCTTCGGCATTTATCTACACTCTTGCCGCCATCATTATCGGCAAAACCCGCGTTAGCCTCGCCGCCATCCTGTTCGGCTTTGCCCTGGGCATACCAAATCGCCTATCCACCGTATTCTTCCTGCGCGGACTGGATAGCGTGCCCGCAGCTATTGCCTATCCCAGCGTGGCGGTGTCCATTGTGCTGCTAAGCATTCTCAGCGATATCCTGTTCTGGAAAAAGCAAGCCACCCGCCATGACCTGCTACTCTGGAGTCTGCTAATCCTTAGCTTAAT
>DIMZ01000201.1:6452-8618 GCA_002425825.1 Cloacimonetes bacterium UBA5553
TATTAAATTTATAGAGTTACGCTGTTGGGTTACCGATATCTTGCGAGATATTGTAGCTAATTAGGCATAGACTTGAAATGAGACAGAATAGCATTCATTGCACCAGTAACAGGTTTATCATTAAATGCGAGATTCTTGAAGTAGATATTAATCATCTTACCAGGTTCATCATAGATTATGTAGTAACATAAACCTGGCCTCTTCCACTGCATATATGATTCTGTTATATATACACTTCTACTCGTCCGCATCCGCTGATGATAACCAGGTTTTTCTAATAGAGATGCTACCAATTTATTGAATGTTTCTTCATTCCCCGAAAACTCAACTGACTTGAAAGGCCAATTAAGAACATAATCAAGACTCGGGATTTTCCTTAGCATGATCGTTTTTGCAATGAATGAAACGATAACCGCCATGGGTACCGTTAATAGAAGAAAGTTGATGCAATCCATTCCTGTAACCTCACAAATCATAAATCTGTATATATGCCATATTTACTGTTCCTGTTTGCAAGGTCAAGCTCTTTTTTGCTAATATATATTAGATCGGATTATCCAACCTGCCATAATCCTGCACCACAGCCAGCAGCCCTGCTTCCACCGCCCGCTTCACGCTAATGCAGGGCAGATCAAGGCTGTAAATCTCTGCCTTGGTTAAGGTGCTGAGGTCCAGCTCCGGCATCTTTTTCGCCATGGCATACATCAGGTGCAGATAGCAATTACTCCAGTTCCAGATATTTATGCCTCTATTGCGGTCGGTAGTGGAATAACTGTAAGCATAAGTGCGACAGTCATATTTGTAATCCTCCGATGGCTGAAGCGCGAAGAGATTCTTGGCTACATTGCCCATCTTCCTGTTGTTTTCCGTGATGGTGGGATAGGTGTACTGCTTGGCATACATTTTGCCCGTACGCTTGTTGTAGCAATACACCAGCTCCCCTGCCTTCCCGCTGATGGGAGCACTTCCGAATTGCATTTTCACTTTCATATATTCCTCCATTGGCTTATGTTATATTGCTATAATACAGTCACTTATACCTTGCTTATGCTAACTGACAAATAGGCTGTGGATTTTATTCACACTTCCAAGGCATATCCTGAACCTATCCTTAATCTATCTCAAAGCTAGATGCAAGAATTGTTCCGATTTGCTGCCGAACAACTGCCGAGAAACTGCCGTGCCACGGCAGTTCCTCGGCAGTTGCTCCTATGCTGCACCCATGTTCACGCCGATCTATATTTGGGAGAGCTTCAGGGAATAAGTAGGTGATGAGGCGTATGTGCCGGAAAAATATTTGGGTTGACACAAATTGCGATGTGACTAATGTGTAATCTGAATGCAAGTGGCTATATGTATGTGTGGCATGGAGATAGATGATGGATTTTTATGGGCTGGATTCCCGCCTCCGCGGGAACGACAGAATTAAAACAGAGAGTCGATGCGGGAACGACAGAATTAAAACAGGGAGTCGATGCGGGAACGACAGAGGTATAAGAGGAAATAAATGAAGATGAAAAGCGGAAACGACAGAAGGAATCGAGGAAGTAAATAGGCATAAAACACAGGAACGACAGGAGGTTTTGGATGGAATTTCATCAAGAAGAAGCTGACAAGCCAAACTGCAAAAGACAAAGCGAGGTGAACTAACATGAGAGCACATTTCAAACATAATATCCGCAGTTACTCCGGTAAACTGGGTAATGTGGTGTTTTACAACTATTTTAACCATCAACTGTGCCTGGTGCGTAAATTCGGAGTGAGCAAAGCGACTGAGGCCAAAGAGAATATGAAGTCTATCTTCCTGCATATAAACGACTTATATTGGGCTTCTGCAGAGGCATACAGAGAGGATTTGAGTAGCTATGCCAAACGAAATGCTATGGAAAACATGGCGCGAAACCCATCACTGCGACGGAGAATGCCGAATTCCAAGACGCTGTTTTCGCAGTGTATGTGGAAATGGGCGGAGGAGAATCCCGAGACGGTTGATTTGAAGACGGTTACATTGGATGATATGCGCAGTGTGGATTCGCCTGTATGCCGCGTGTGCACCTGCGTTACGGCGGGATACCTTAAGAAAGTAACCGGTTGGGAACAAATGAATAAAAGTATTTAGGAAGTGCTGGGGTGCTGGAGTAGCAAAAAAAAGTGGAAAAGTGGAAA
>DIMZ01000024.1 GCA_002425825.1 Cloacimonetes bacterium UBA5553
CAGAACCGGCTTGTTGCCTATGTACATCCGCAATTCAGCCAGTCCGGCATATTTGTTAAACAACACTTCACCCTGCACTCCGCTGAACTTGATTCCCAAAAAGCGGTAGGTGGTTTCGGTGTTTATTATCACCAGATCTTTGCGGGTAGATATCCGCGATTTGGTTACTGAGTTTAATATCTGGAACAAAGGGCTTATCAGCAGCACGATGTGCCTGAACACAGGATGCAATATAACCGACAACGCAGGTTCATCGATGGATACCAATTCCTGCTTCTCTGTATAAGGCAAGCGGGATAGCAGCAAGGCAAAGGCTGCCAAGGCAGAGCCACGGTTGCCGGTTAATGACAGCGAATTGTAAATGCCATTATACACACTGAATTCCAAAGCTGTTCCTGCACTGGAATGAAGTCTGAACTTACCCCAAAAATCCAGCTCCACCTTCCATGTTTCTTGCTTGCTGCGTTTTCCCGTTTTAACGCTTAGCCGTTTCTCACTAAGGTTTTGCAATCCCAGCAGGCTTTGCAGGTGCTCTTCGGCAATCAGCGGTGATATCACATCACCATTATTCGGAATGCCACTACCCACAAAGCTGATGCCCTTTTCGCCATGCAGCTTATAATTTACCAAATGTGACAGCCTGGTGCGGCTTCCCGCCTCGGAGCCAAGCTGAATCTGGAAATGCAGATGCGGAACGGCAGAGCGTCCGCTGTTGCCAACTTGACCAAGCCTGTCACCCTGTTTCACATAGTCACCCACTTTCAGCTTCAGGCTTCCCTGCTTAAGGTGGGCATAGAAGCTATAGAGTCCATATCCATGAGAGATACTTATATAGTTACCCCAGTTCTCGCGGGTGTTTATCTGCATCACAGGATTATCCACCACTCCATCCCACACCTTGCTAACGTATCCGGCAGCCGAAGCGTAAACCGGCTTGGCAAAAGCATAGTAGTCCGCAAGCGTATGCTGTTCACCGGAATAGCGATTACCTTCCTTGTCTTCCATCTCAAAGTCCCAGGCATAAGCCCAGTCCAGCTTGTGGGTATGCTCACCATCATGCCCCTGCGTGATAAGCCATTCCCCCTGAATTGGCAGGGCAAACTGCGGGATGCCGAGGCTGCTGAACCGCTTGTGTCGTTCCTGATAGGTTTGTAGAGCCTGCTCGGGGTTAAAAACGCCAAAATCATTCATCACAGGCTTGTTCACCACAATCCGCAGCCTTAGCGTAAAGATTACCAATAGCACCATCATATTAAGCGGAAAAGCAAATACAGGCACGCTTAGTGGACTGTAATAGCCTGTGAAGCTATTGTAATGATGATAGGTAAGATTTAGCAGGATAACCACCAAAAAACCAGCCGCTGTGGCAAATGCTGCCACTAACCACGAGGTTTTGCTCGGTAGCAAATAGATGCCGCCAATGGCATACATAATTAAAATACCGTTGAATCCGGGATAAAACATCCCATTTCCCGGCACGCTGCCCATCAGATGCATCAGATAATAGCTGATAGTCCAACCCAGGAGGGCAAGCACAAAGCCTATTCTGGTAATAATCAGCAGGGCAAGCGCCACCANNCCATTATCCCCGCCATTACCTCTGGGGTAAAAAAGATAGAGCCCAGGCTAACGAAGAACAAACGCCAGAACTCCGGCATAGCAGGCGGGCTGGAAAACAACAGCAGTTTATCGAAGGGATAGTTAGACAAATATCCCAGCCGGGCAAAATAATACCACAGCAGCAGCGCGACTATGGAAAAGGGCAAGCTCATTGCCGGAAGCCGGAAAAATGTATTTGAGATATAGCTTATCAGCAGGTATAATAGCAGCGTAACAATAGAAATCATGAACAAAAAGGCAAAGTAGTATGCCGGTGCATTGGCTATCATCTGCATGGGGTAATAATATCCCACCGCCATACCGATTATCAGGCTGTTAAATGCCGCAATCCCGCTTTTGGACTCCCAGCTTTCAAAGCCCATGCTGCGTGATACCAGTATGGCAGCTATCAGCGACAGCAAGCCGGACAAGCCCACAATTGGCGATAGCAGCGTTACCAATAGCAGCATCAAACCCAGCAGTATGGAGTCCGAAAACAGCATGGAAGCATAGCCATGGGGTATGGCAAGTATAAGGCTTCCAAATGCCCGGATAAAGGGCATTACACGCAGATTTAGCTTCATAAACCTACACCTGTCTCAGGTGCTCAGGAATATACTCACGGGCTATCATATCGCTCATATCCTCTTTCTCGCGGATAATCTCCACCTTGCCAAGCTCGGAAATGAGACACACATTGGGGCGATACTCTATAAACTGCATCCATTGGGTTACGTTATATGCTCCCACCGGACTTATCAGCACTGTATCGCCATAATATAAATCCGGGAAAGGCATAGCCGAGCGGATTACATCAATATTCATACACAAGGGGCCATAGAACACGGTATTCTGATAGCTTCCGGGGAAGGGCCTGGTAGGCACCACCCGCTGTTTATACCACCAGGCGGTTATATTTACATTCACTCCAGCATCCAGTATCACGGCACGTTCACCGGTTGGCAGATTCTTTTTACCCAGAACGCTGGCAATTAAATATCCTGCCTCATCTATCAGCACCCTGCCAGTTTCCAGAATAAGGCGCGGATGATGCTCTTTTACAAATAGGGAGGCGTTGAACGCGTTGCCGATAGCTTCGGCATATTGCTCAAATGATGGCGACGCCAATTCGCCGGGAGTGTATTGGTCTATTAGGGTATTCTGCGAGGCAAAGCCACCGCCAAGGTCTATGTAATCCACCACTATATCGAAGCTGTCTTTAATGGTTTGAGCAAAGGCAAGCAGCTTTGATGCAGCCCAATAGTAGGCATTGGGGTCAAGAATAAAGGTGCCGATATGAGTATGCAATCCGGCTAATATCATCTTGCCGCCCGAAACCATTCTCTGCACGGCGCGATATGCCTCACCATTCTCATAGTTAAAGCCAAAGCGTGTCCATAGCGGGCTAATGCCTGTATCCATGTTCAAACGAATAGCCACCTGGGGTTTTATATCCAGCTCATCGGCAAGCTGCTCTATCAAATACATCTCTTCCAAATGGTCTATGTGTATCCTGGCACCCTCGCTTATTGCACGGCTGAGGTCACTTTTACGCTTACTGGGGCCATTAAAGTATATCCTGTCTCCGGGAATGCCATTATGTCTCGCCAGCTCATATTCCATGCCCGAAACCACCTCCGCGGGTGCTCCTTCCTGGTGGAATATGTTGCAGATGGCAGATAGATAGTTGGTTTTGTAAGACCAGGTGATATCCGCAAGCGGATAATGAATGCGTATGGTATCCTGCAAACGGCGATAAGTTCTGCGTATCTGCTTTTCGGAAAACACAAACAGCGGTGAACCGAATTCGCTTATCAAATCCTTTATCAATACATTGTCGATGCTGTCCTGATGCCGCACCACCGTAGTATGGGCATACTTATTCAGGTTTCCGGCACTGTTGCGCTCTATATAGGGGGCAGTATAGCTCTTTTTCATTGCTTCACCTCATGTCTTATTAGTTCTCCATTCACGGAGATTTCGCCTAGTAGGCTAATGTCGCTCATTATATCTTCGGCATGGCGGATAAATAGTGTTCCCGGCTTAAATGGCGGCAGCTCCACATCCTTTTCGCCCAAAGCCAGCAGCACTGTGGCGGCAGGCTGATTTTGTCCGCTGCCCTCTGCCAGACGTACCCAGGCAGGAAAACGCGGATTGATTTCTATTAGATAAAACACGCCTTCGGCATCCTTCATTATTTCCAGTTCGCAGGGACCGCGCCAGGACAAGGCTTCTATAACCTTGCGGGCATAGCTTTCCAAACCGGGGTTCTTTACCACCACTCCGCCAAAGCCTTTGCCTTTATCGGTAATCACCAGTTTGCGCTGGGGCACCATGCCGAGGCAGCCGCCCTTGCCATCGCCAACTATCACCACGTTAAATTCGTCGCCTTCTATTATCTCTTGCATTATTATCGGCAAGCCCCATTTAGCTTGCAACTCATAAAAGTATTTCTGCGCCTCTGCCACGGTATATGCCTTATACGCCTCATATAGCCTGCCCTTAATGATTACCGGGAAGCTTATTTCGTCTAAAAGCTTCACAATCTGATCGGCAGATTGCAGGAGATGCGTTTTGGGGATGTCTATCCCTTTGGGAGGAAAGAATTGGGAAAGCTTTATTTTGTCTCGCAGGTTAAACTGCTCTTCTGTGGGCAGATAGGTGTGAATGCCGCGTTCCAGCAGTTCTTTTTCCAGGCGGATATACAGGGGAATCTCAGAATCCAGCGTAGGGATTATTACGTCTATCTTGCTTTTACTTAAAATGTAATCCAGACGGGCAATAAAGGACTCTGCCCCAGTGGATGGATATGGCATCTGATACACTTCATCGGCTATGCCTTCCAGATAAATGCCCGATTCCATGGCATCATAAACCAAGCCGATTACCTTACCCTTAAATCCCGCTGCTCTAATGCTGCGGATTACCGGAACTCCCGGCTGGGGGTTGTCACCTGTCTTTAGCCCCGATACGGCAATGGTGATATTGGGATTCGTAAGCTTTAGCATTAGTCTTCCACCAAGTGCAAGGCCTTTAGCATTGACCAAAAGTGGTCAAAATCACTACTTGCGCTGTTTAGGCTAACTTCATACTCCGCTTCGAGCAGCTTGGGGATTTCCTCTTTTTCCACTCCCTTTTGCAGGTGTTTTAAAATGAAGAGTCCGGTGTCATTAACCGTGTAACTAACCCCATTCTCGGGATCGAAGATAAAGCCGTTTTTATTAACGGCAAGTGTCATAAGCTGGTCTGTGAACATCATAACCTCACTACTTTGGGCTTAATTCGCATTGGTGATTACCAAAACTAAAAGTAATACATCACATTATGCAATTACCCGCACTTTTTTTATAAGTAAACATCCGCATGGGCTTGCAAAAGCAAGAGAATAGTCTAAGCATAATTTAAGCCAATATCAATCAATTAATTCATATAATGCCATAGCCATTGTGCGGCAATGATTTGCTTGTTA
>DIMZ01000039.1:0-1598 GCA_002425825.1 Cloacimonetes bacterium UBA5553
CGTGAATACTGCTAACATAGCGTAACTCAGGTTCATTTTCCTGCACACCAACGTTATCAGAAATCTTCATGAAGTACAGAGGCCTGCCCTGAACACTGGTACCAGTATGAACAAGCTGGCAGATATCCGGATACGCTGTAGCCGTTTCCTGCATAAAAGTGTTATACTGGGTTAAACTATAATAATAGGCTCGATTGGGATCACCGCTATCATTCTGGTTCTGCGCGTTTTCTTTTGCCAGATTGGGGACTTTTACGGCGTCCAATCCGGCAGCGAGCATGCTATTAAATTCGTCATCATTGCGTATATAGGCGATTATCTTGCCCGTGTTGCGATTAACGCTGTCTATACTAATATTCATCGAGTTCAGTTTCTCGATGTCTTGTTCCAGATTCCAGCTACTGATATGTACCGGATCTGCGATAAGCAAGATAACTTGGAGGCAAAGGCTTATGATAAGTAATAATCTCTTCATTTCATATATTCCTATTGGCTTGCATATAAACATTATACTTGCAGCACCGCTGCAGGGCACATGCTAAAAATGCCAGGTTTACAGCAACACATGACTGGGATTGCTTAATGCTGCTTCATTCCTGATCTGACATGGTTCACAAGCAGCCATTGTGCTGGACCTGGCTTAGTCACTCTTTTTACGCTTGGTCTTTTTGTCAAACTAAAAACGCAGATTTAAGTTGATTGAGCTTCTCCAGTCTATTGCCTCCAAAGTTTCACCAAAGGGAGAAATGCTCAGTTCAACTAAGGATTGGTGGTTAAACTGCCAGGCAACGCCGAATAAAGCACTGTACTCCGTCCATGTCCCCCAAGTATATTGGGGAGTTAGTGTCCAGTAAAATGTACGAATGTCGTGCCTAAGACTTAAGTATGCGGTATGTCGTCTGTTCTTGGTGTGAAGCTCGTAATAATCGCCCTTTTCATCTGCATACTGGTTCTCTTCGTAAGCGTAGCTTGCATCTACCAGCAAGGCATTGTCTGGGCTACTTCTAAAAGGTAAGCGTAACCAACGTGCATCCTGGCTTCGAGCTATGTAAGGAAAAGAATCAAAGATGAGATTGTACTTGTAGTACACCTGACGATAAAAGGTGTTAGGCTTGCCGGTCTGAGCAGAGTACACAAAATCGGTGTAGGCGGAGCGTAAGGAATAGTTTTGAACAAAGGCAATCCGGTCTCCCAGTAATATGTGACACTCTGGTTGAAGGAAGAAGCTGTTCACTTTACGATTGCTTGCCGATAATACTGAGCTTATGTACACATCATCTCGCTGTGAGTAGCCCAGCCAGGTTCCTAGTTTAACCCTGTCATGCCAGTAATATTTCCACCCCAGCCGTGCTGTTTGGGTTAAAAGGTCATTGTCGTATAGCTTATTCTCATCTGGAAAACTGGTTTGCTGCAAATCCACTGTAAAAGACAATATTAATGAATCAGACTCTATATACTCCCAAGCAATCTTGCTATCCAGCCTACGTGTATCTACCAAACGTTTGTTAACTGCATTATTATATTCCCTGTTATACGAGCCTTGCGCATAAGTACTGCGTACAGACAAACTGGGATATACAATCATGTTTATGCTTATA
>DIMZ01000039.1:1605-3267 GCA_002425825.1 Cloacimonetes bacterium UBA5553
TGGTTCCGTTTACAAGCAGGGCTGTCCGCTGTTGTGAATCGCCAAAAGCATAATAACTTGAGTTACTCCCTGCCACGGGAGCACTAAGAACATAAACATCCTCACTGCGTCCATTGTATGTGGCATTGGCTTGGACAACCAGGTATTCGCTGTCGAAATTAGTATAGGCATTAAGCTGATTAAGCTCAAATGCTTCCCATGCTAGTTTCTTTCTTTCGACAGAGCCAGACAAGCCACTTTGCACATAGCCAAGCAAAGCGGAATAGTGTGCGTTGCTACCTATCCAATACCCATCGCTGTACAGGCTGTTATTTCTTATATATCTGTCTTGCTCGTTGCGCAACAAACCTCTTGCGAAAAGACTGATAGACAGGCTATCGCTGGGTTGAACAGCAATCTGATAACCCAAAGATGCGGTTTTATTCACATAAGGTGATGGCTCCAAGTCACTGGCATCATATATGGAACGATAATCGGTGCTAAAACTGTGTTGCAGGATGCTATGATTGTGATTAAAACCTAGTACAAACTGAGTGTTCTTGCGTTTCTGATTAAAGTTTAGCCTGTTTTCTACGCTGCTTATCCCAGATACATCCATTCCGGTATTGGCAAACAACCGATAATTGTATTTAAGGCTGTTTTCTATGCTTTGAACGTTATCGCTGGAATAAAGGTAAAAGTCCAGTCCCTGATTCTGAGCTATTAGTGACGAGCCTCAAAGTAGCCAAAACATCACTAAGGTATATAAACTCTGCTTCATCAAGGCTTTCTCCCCTGCGCTTAAAGTCTATGCAGGAGCGTTCTTGCAATAGCATGGTTTTGTCTTTGCCCAGCAGTGCTGCAAGGTTATTACCCAAAGTCTTACGACGGTGAGCAAAGGATGCATTCAGCAGACGGTGAAACAACTGAGGATTGTTTATTACCGGGCGGTTAAAACGCGGTTTCATTACGATAACGGCAGAATCAACATTTGGGGAAGGATCAAACCACTCACGGCCTACCTGAATGGCTATATGAATGTCATAAGACAAGCGAAGCCTTATGCTAAGGGGTGCATAACTCTTGGTGCCTGCTTTCGCACTAAGACGCTCCGCCACTTCTTTTTGGATCATTAAGACTACAATTGAAAAGTGCTCTTGATACTTCTCCAGCAGTGCCAGCAAGGGGGTGGTAATCTGGTATGGGATGTTGGCTATAAGCTTAATCTTATCACCATCTTCTGTAAACAGCTCTTCCCAATCGGCCTTTAGCACATCTATAAACTCAAAATCTACGTTCTCACCATACTTATTGCTAAGAGATGAAAAAAGCCTCCTATCCAGCTCAAATGAACGCAGATGAACTGGATAACGCAAGATAGAATCTGTTAAAATACCCTTGCCTGCACCAATCTCCCACACTCTGTCCCCATCCTGCAAATCACCTAAAGAAGCAATTTCATCGGCAATGGATACGCTTGTCAGGAAGTTTTGACCAAGTTCTTTCAGGGCTTTCATAGAATACAAAAATGCGCTTCCGTATTAACAGCCGGATTCAGCTCTTGTCGGAAGCGCAAATTATTCTTTATGCGCTAAGTTTAACTGCTGCGATGCCTTTGCAGACTTTGCACACTTTAACTGTCTGTTCGCCGGCTTTCACTTCGTGCAATACTTTGATGCCTGT
>DIMZ01000039.1:3307-3480 GCA_002425825.1 Cloacimonetes bacterium UBA5553
TTGATGCCTGTGCGATGACACACGGGGCATTCACCACGACCGTGGCTGGGTAGGTTTTTTATTCCCTTTCCGCGATAATTCTTCGCCATTGTAAGCTCCTTATTTTTGATCAATATCATCCATATTATGTGCCAATTCTGATGATAGGGGCTAAGAGTCAACTGTTTTTTTAG
>DIMZ01000039.1:3541-5875 GCA_002425825.1 Cloacimonetes bacterium UBA5553
GAACGATTAGTATCTACCTAATCAGATCGAACTTATCGTCTATACGCTTAACAAACTCGGTTAGCAAGCTAACAGCTTTATCTAAGTCTCCCAATGAGATAACTTCATTTGGTGAATGCATATATCTATTGGGGATGCCTATCACAGCAGTAGCTGTTCCGGTGCGTAAAGCATGAATCGCATCGGCATCTGTGCCAGTTCTGGAAGGGCTAATCTCTATCTGTAGGGGAATATCATGTTTCTTTGCCAGTTCAATCAGCTTATCGTTCACAGCAGGATGAAGTGCCGCACCCAGCGTTAGGGTTGGCCCTTTACCAAGCCCGACTTCACCAAATACTCGTTTATCCGCACCGGGTATATCGGAAGTAAAGGTAACGTCTACAGCTATGGCAATATCCGGCTGGATTAAGTACGCACTGGTTCCTGCCCCTTTCATGGTGGTCTCTTCACCAACCGAAGCAACGGCATAGTAGTTTGCCTTAATCTTTTTCTTAGCGAGCTCTTGCATAACTGCTGCCGCAACGTACACCCCTACTTTATTATCGGTAGCCTTACTTACTATTAGATCATCAGAGAGCTGTTCAATCTGAGAGCTATAGGTAATGATGTCGCCAATTGCAACCTTAGATAGAGCATCTTGCTTGTCTTTGGCACCAATATCTATCCACAGGTCTTCAATTTTCAGCTTTGGATTGTCGTCCGAACCACGCATCATGTGTATGGGTTTCTTTCCAATAATCCCACGCACAATCTGCTTATCATGATGAATATCAACCCGCAAACCAGGTAGCAGGTTCACGTCAAATCCACCCAACGTTTTTACATACACAAAGCCTGATTCATCGATATAGCTTACTATAAAGCCAATCTCATCTGCATGACCAACTATCATTATCTTTTTCTTTCCGCTGCCCTTTTTAAATGCAATCAGATTACCGTTTACATCGCCCTTAATCTCATCACAAACACCGGCTAAAAAGGCCTTGGTAATAGCCTGTGCGGGAGCTTCATATCCAGATGGACTGGGCACAGCCAAAAGGTCAAAGAGATATTTCTTATTCTTCTCGTTCACGCTATCTCTCCCAATTAGCAGTTATTGGCTACTTCATCGGCAAAAGGATTTAGCGTTTTCTTTTTAATCGGCTCTTCGTGAGGGATTATGCACAGGAACTTAAGCGTGTCTGAACCAACATTCTTAAATGAATGAAGCATATTAGGATCTACATACATGGCATCATTTGCAGAAAAGGGTAATTCTCCCTGCTCGGTTACTAACATTCCCGAGCCTGCCAGGCAATATAGTTCATGCTCCCAGTCATGTTGATGATAGGGCGTATGACCGCCTGGAGCTACTTCAAACAAACGCATCGCAAAGTTTGGAGCTCCGTCTTTCTGGGCTATTAGCCATCTGATTTGTGCGCCTTCTGCGCCTTCCGCATATACGGGTTCTAATTCAACTTGATCGTAGTGTACTACTTTCATTTATTCCTCCTTGTTGGAAGTATTCTCTTTTTTGATACATGTACAATGCAATGTTGTTACCGAAATCTTAGCTAAAATCTCCATTGTTGCAAAATCGCATCACACCTAAATACTAAGGCTGTTTTGACGAAAAGCAATCTTCTTTACCCCAATCATCCGCTTATCACTTCTCTAATGATTCCCTAATGATTCCNNATCGAATTAGAGAATCACTAATGCATTACTGGTGCTTCACTAAATATCATTTAGGCGAATCATTGGGATGCAATGCATAAGATTCTCTGTGGATAGTGTTTAGCAAGATTTCAAGGCAAAAATGTTCATTGCTAATATCAGCTATATGCCTATCAGGCTAATACTTCATGAGTACCTATAAGCTTGCACATCATTTAATTAGAGTTTACCTGTGCTACTGCGTATAGTACATCGTAGATGTATCCATATATGCAAATTGGGTGTTGACAGATTGACCCACCACAAAATTAAGGTATGGTAAATTGCGTCCCTGTAGCTCAGCTGGATAGAGTGGCACCCTCCGAAGGTGAAGGTCAGGCGTTCGAATCGCCTCAGGGACGCCAAGACCTTCCACCAAATAATGAAAGCAGAACAAATCTATGATAAATGACGTTATACTTACCCTCGAAGATGTCTCTTGTCTTTATGGTGACAAAACCATAATTAAAGACGTTTCATTTGGTATTCATGCCGGTGATAAGATTGGCATTGTTGGGATTAATGGCAGTGGTAAAACTACTCTTTTGCGTATTTTAAGCACCAGACAAAAGCCAAATACAGGTAAGATAACCCCCCGTAAACAACTAAAGATTGGCTATCTGGAACAAGATGTAGATT
>DIMZ01000050.1 GCA_002425825.1 Cloacimonetes bacterium UBA5553
TGTAAACCACAGGCCACCTTGTGGTGATAACCAAACGTGATCTCCTCTGCCAACCCCGTCGTTCTGGGTTCCGGCGCGAACGCAGATGGGTTCGGTGCTTAGCTCTTTTAAGCGCATATATTCTGTCATGGTGCTGTCTATTCTGTCGTAGTAATAAAAGTTTCTCATATCAGTCCTCAATAAACATGGCATCGCCATAGCTAAAAAATCGATACTTATTCTCTATTGCCTGTTGGTATGCTTCTATTACGAAACTGTAGCCGGCAAATGCGGAGATCATCATTAGCAGAGTGGATTGTGGTAGGTGAAAATTGGTGATAAGAGCATCAGTAACATTGAACTTTATGCCGGGATAGATAAAGATATCTGTCCATTTTGATCCGTGTTGCATTGCGCCGTTTTGCCAAAAACTCTCCACAGTTCTGGTGCTGGTGGTGCCTACACAAACAACTCGCCGGTTCTCGTCTTTTGCCTTCTGAATTATTTCGGCTGTAGTGGGGGAGATGGACGCGAGTTCAGAGTGCATCACGTGGTCGGTAATCAGCTCGGTTTTTACCGGTCTGAAAGTGCCGATACCAACGTGTAATACTACTTCGGTAAAAATTATACCCTTGCGTGCCAAAGCGTCTAACAGGGGCTGATCGAAGTGTAAGCCTGCGGTGGGTGCTGCTACTGAGCCGAGTTCTTTGGCATACACAGTTTGATAACGCTCTATATCCTGTATGTTGTCGCTGCGATCTATGTATGGCGGTAGAGGCATGTGACCAATGGCATAAATCTCATCCCAAAAAGCTCTTTTGCATTCAAAGCTTATCTCTCGCAAACCTTCTGCGTCCGATAGCCCGATATAGCCTTTTAAATTGTCCGAAAATATAAGCCATTGAGGGACTTTAACCCGCTTGGCGGGGAAGATCATAACCTTCCAAGTGAGGTTTTCTATCTGATGCAACATAAGGATTTCGATAGGGGTTCCGTTCTCCTTTTTAGCATACAGACGAGCGGGGAATACTTTACTGCTATTTGCCACCAGGACGTCACCGGGATTTAGCAAAGCTTCTATCTCGCTAAAATTGCGGTTCGTGATGCTGCTCTGGCTGCGCTTCAGATGCATTAGCCGCGATTCTCTGCGATTGGGCATAGGCTNNGGGGGGGAGGTGATAGTCGTAGGCTTGTAAACGTAAGAGATCGCTGTTATTCATTTTGTTTTTAAGGGAACCTGTGAAGCGCTCTTTAAGCTGGCAACAAAGCTACCAATGGTTATCTTGCTCTCCATACGAACAGGAATCTTAAACTCGTCGTCCGTAAGCCATATTAGGATTCTACCGCTTTGCTTGAAAACGGCTTCGCTACGTAGTTTGGGCTCGATTACCAAACAATTAACCCTGCCGAATATGGTATTCTGGGTCTCACGGCGATGTACCACTATTTCTGTTTTCATAGCTCTGCCATCAGCAGTTATATCCACATACAAAGATTTTCCTACCACCAGGGGCTGCGAGCGCACGTAATAAAATGCGCTTAGGATGTCCTGAGTATTGGCAGGAATGTCCATAACGCTGTTTTCGAAGCGACTATCGGAAAAGCTCCATTTCTGATAAGTGCTGTTACCTGCAGCATGGTCGTATATGTGCACACGATGTTGCTTATAATTGCCTTCCTGTAGATTCTTTGCGAACTTGTATGGCAATAACGTTTCTCTGTCCCACCATGATTCCACGCGGTCACGTACCTTGAATACTTTATCGAAGAAATTGTGAGTTCTGGCATGGGTAGAAAGATGCCAGACGGGCTTCCCCTGATAGCTGGAAGTTCTGGCTTCCAGGGTTGCCTCTGCTGCATTAACCAAGCCATATTTAACGTCGAAAACCAGCTTTTCGCCATCCATGAATGGCAAAGCATAAAACTGGCTTAGTATAATGCTTAGTGCAATTGTTAGATATAGTTTATGTAGTTTCATGTAATACCTCCGCTTAGGAACAATTCTTCTGCATTCAGGCTCTGCATTTCCGGTTTAATCAACAAATCCGTAACATTCTTTATCTCATGGAATTTTACCAGTCTTGTGCCTGGGTTATCAGACAGGTATTTGGCAAAGTACGCTTTGCGGAACTCTAGATATGCTCCACTATAATCTTCTTCCAGTTTTGTATCTATAGGTGCCGGGGATATGGCGTTTATTCTAATGTTTTGACTAAGGCATTCCTTGGCTACGCTTTTCATCATGTTTATCATAGCTGCCTTGGATGCGGCGTAAGCACTGCCATTTGGCAATCCAGATCTGCTAACATCACTTCCTAATAATACTACTCTGCCAAAGCCATTATCCTGCATATTAGGTAAAACAGCGCGTAGTATGTTATATGCACCCAGGGAGTTAGCCTGGAATACTTGTGCAAATACAACGGGATCACTGGCTGCCAAAGGCATAGCATCGAAGCTACGCAAAGCGGCACAGTGAATTAACACCTCCGGAACGGCAGTAAAGTGTTTGCAGGCATTGTTCACTGCTGCCATTACCTGAGCAAAATCACCCAAATCAACAGCCTCAGTGTAGCATGCTTCATCGTTTACAAATCCGCTCAGTCTATCAGTACGTTTATGATAAAACAGGATTAGCTTATTGCCTTCCTGCCGGTAAGCATGAGCGAGATAGCTGCCAACTTGTCCATTAGCTCCGGTAATTAAGATTATGCTCATAGTTCCAGAATGGCATCCGCTATGCTATGGGCAACTTCAAACTTGCTACCGTTACAAGTAATGATATTCAGGTTCTGGTCTTCAGACAGACGGGGTTTGTTGGGCAGCTTGGCAATTATGAAAAGCTCACTGTTGTCTTTTCCTGCCACATCAATGTTATTCACACAGATCATGTCCAGATGCTTCCTTTTTAGCTTATCTATAGCTTTGGGTATCAATTCATCACTTTGGGCGGCAAAGCCGATAAGCTTCTGATGTGCTTGTTTATGCTCTCCCAACTCCTTTAGGATATCAGGTGTGGATACCAAACTAAGCTTGATAGCCTCTTCTTTTGGGAGCTTGATATCAGAAATGCTTTCTGGGCGGTAATCAGCCACCGCAGCACACATAATAATAATATCGGAATGGGGGGCTTCACTGCTCACTACGCTGTGCATTTGTTTGGCGGAAATGCAGGGAATGGCTTTATAAAGGTAATGTGGTATGCCAGTGTTTATGTTTGCATACACAAGGCTAACAGAAGCACCACGCAAAGCAAATGCGCGGGCAATGGCCAGGCCCATCTTTCCCGAAGAATGGTTGCTGATATAGCGCATGGGATCAATGGACTCAAGGGTAGCTCCTGCAGTTATCAGTACATGTTTACCTGCTAAGTCCTGCGAGTGGCTTAGATATGTGCGTATAGCAAACACAATCTCGGGATTCTGTGGATACTTACCGCGTCCTGTGTAACCACAAGCCAACATTCCGCTTTCAGGTAAGAGAATGTGATTTTGTCTTTGCTTTAGGGTGGCTACATTTTCTTGTGTTGCCGCTGCTTCCCACATATGAACATTCATGGCAGGAACATAAAGAACCGGCTTGGTATGTGCCAGTAGTAGCGTAGATATGAGATCGTCTGCAATGCCATGAGCTGCTTTGGCAATTACATTGGCACTCGCGGGAGCTACAACTATTATGTCTGCCCAGTCTGCCAGGCTGATATGAACTATGGGATCTGCATCATCAAACATATCTACGTGAACGGGATTATGGGTGATTGCCCTAAAGCTTAGCGCGCCCACAAATTGCAATGCATTACGGCTTAATACGCATTGAACCTCAAATCCCTGCTGGTTCAGGCTGCTGGCCAAATCTATAGCCTTATATGCAGCAATACCACCTGTTACGCATAATAATAC
>DIMZ01000109.1:0-4029 GCA_002425825.1 Cloacimonetes bacterium UBA5553
CCTATTGGGACGAAGACTACTACTGGGCTGTTGGACACAAGCCTCCCGTGGTTAGCTCCGGCTCGCCCTTTGTGGCAAACAGAACCGGTGCCTATGATGCTCTTTTCCACACTCATAACGAACCTTTTGCCGACTGGGGAGGCAATGCAGGAAGCATGGTACTGATGGGTAATCTTGCTGTGGTAACCTCCAATAGCAGCCGTATTAACTACTATTGGGAGATATATTCCATAATGGGTGATCCCTCACTCATACCCTACATAGGCATTCCTCAGCAGATAGCATATCAAGCCCCTCCTCAAATATTCTTAGGGATAAACAGTATGGATATCCAAGCCGATCCATACACTTGGGTATCGCTAAGCATGAACAATGTGATACATGGCGTTGGACTTACTGATGCCAACGGTGCATTAACTCTTACCTTCACTCCCTTCACCCAGCCGGGAACTGCTCAGATTGTTATGACCCGTTCACGTCGTCGTCCCCTTATTGCCAATGTTCAGGTAATTGCCAATGTTGGCCCATATATTACTTTGGGACAAATGCAGATTTCTGACGGCAATAATGGCGTTCCAGAAGCTGGTGAGTCCATAAGTATCTCTGTGCCTTTTAACAACGTTGGTATCGAGAATGCCACGAATCTTACCTGCACTCTTACCACCGATAGTGAATGGCTTCAGATAAATACCCCTCAGATATCCGTACCGAATATAAACGCCGGAAACACAGTAAACGTTAGCAATGCCTATAACATTATAATAAGCCCCAATACACCCGATCAGACTCAGGCTGTGCTGAACTTCAACGTTCAGAGCGGAACCAATCTGTGGGATATTCAAAGAACCATAACTATTGATGCACCAAACATGGTGTTTGGCAGCCCTGTGGTATTTGATAGCAGTGGCGATGGCATTTATCAAAGCGGTGAAACTATAAACGTAACCCTGGATATTAGCAACACCGGACATATGTTAACCGGAAGCGGAACGGTGTCTTTATTTGTAGCTACCAACAATGCTGTTGTGGACGTGCAGAACTTCTCCATCCCTGCTCTGCCAATAGGCTATGTGTTACCGCTTAATTTTAACGTTCAGATTAGTGAAACTGCTCAGAATGGCGACCTCGTTCGCATTGGCGTGCTGTTTAACTCCGGTAACTTGATGGCAAATAACTCATTGATATTCCCCGTTGGGTTGGTTGGTGAAGGTTTTGAATCCGGCACCTTTGGCGCATATCCCTGGGTTAACACCAGCAGCAGTCCTTGGACTATAACCACCGGAACTGGCAACGTTCACAGTGGAAACTACAGCGCTAAATCCGGTCAGATTTCTAACTACGGCTCTACCACCCTGCAAATCACCCATACAGCCGAAGTTGATGGCAATATAAAGTTCTGGCGTAAAGTTAGTAGCGAAAGCGGTCGTGACTATTTAACTTTCTACATAAACGGAACCGTTGTGGCTGCATGGAGCGGTGCACAAGACTGGACAGAAATGAGCTATCCCGTAAGTGCCGGAGCAAATGTATATAAGTGGACATATTCAAAAGATGGCTCAGGAAATAGCGGTAGCGACTGCGCATGGATAGACGACGTTGTGTTCCCCGGTGCGGGAAATATGAACTTCCCCATGCTATATACTACTACACAAGCTATTAACTTTACTGGTGTTCAGCCCAACAGCACCATTAGCTCAGATATTACTATTCGCAACTTGGGTAATGCCACATTAACGGGAACTATATCTATACCCAATGGCTTTAGCCTGTATATGAATGGGATCTTATTACCAGTAAACCACAACTATCAGATTGCTGCCGGTGTTACCCGTACCTATAGCCTAAGCTATACCACCGGTGCGGTAGTACCAGTAATTAATGATGCAGTTTCCATTACCACCAATGACCCTGATACTCCAGTACTGATTATCCCTGTGGTAGTAGCATCAAGCAATGCTGATGATAGCCTTATCCCATTTGCTAATAACCTGGATAGAAACTATCCCAATCCCTTCAACCCCGAAACTACTATCCGTTTCTCTCTAAAAGATAATTCCAATGTTCAATTGAACGTCTTCAATCTCAAGGGTCAATTAGTTCGCAGTTTGGTAAATAGCCAGATGACAGCCGGACTCCACCGTGTGGTTTGGAACGGAAAAGATGATAAGGGAAACAGCGTAGCCAGTGGTATATATCTATACAGAATTGAAACACCAACTTACTCAGCTATGCAGAAGATGATGTTGATGAAATAATTACTAATTAGGGTATGGCGTTCCCGTTTGGGAGCGTCATACCCACCATAAACCCATATAGCTTTATGTTTTTACCAAATCTAATGTTAAGTGTATAGAATACANNGGAACCATGAGACCCTTTTTGATAATAGCATGCATGCTGATAGCCATCACTTCGCTATTTGCTGCACAGATCACGGTAAGCGGATACCAGAACAATTTCCGCCTAACCGGAGGTACAAACAACAACATGGAGCTGGAGTTCACACTCGGCAGCTTCAATAGTAATACCGTTGAGATAAACGGTAGCCAGTGGCACACAGTTACCTTGCCCAAAGAAGGCATTAATATGGAAGCGGGATTCCCCGAGCTTCCCATAGTGTCTCGAAGGATGATAATCCCAGCAACTGCTGCTATGCAACTAAGCACCATCAGCAGCGAGTATGTTGATCTTCAGATGCAGATTGCTCCTTCCAAGGGTAACCTAACTAGAAACATTAACCCCGAGTCTGTCCCTTTCACTTATGCCAGTTTCTACAATAGCAACGCAGTTTATCCTCAGCAGATTACAAGTCTTACCGAGCCTTTTATACTTCGTGATTATCGCGGTATTACTGTTCGGGTGAATCCATTTCAATACTATCCTGCAACAGGAACCTTGCGAGTTTACACCAAGCTGGTGCTCTCTCTANNACGCGAATGGAACCGATTTAACTAATGCTATAACCACTCCAAAAAGTAGTTATGCACGCAGTTTTGAAAGCATATATAAAAGCATGTTCCTGAATTTTGGCGATGCCAAATACCCCAGCTTAGGCGAAGAAGGAAGCATACTTGTAGTTAAACACAGCATGTTTGATGCCACATTGCAGCCATGGGTGGACTGGAAACGCCAGATTGGTTTCGATGTATCAGTAGTAGATGTTACTACCACAGGAACTACTGCAAACCAGATAAAAACCTACATCCAGAACTATTACAACGCCAATAGCGACTTAATGTTTGTGCAAATCTTTGGTGATGCCCCCCAAGTTCCGTCACTTTCTTCAGGTGGCGGTGGCAGTGATCCTTCTTATGCCCTACTAGCTGGCAACGATAATTATCCCGACATCTATGTCGGTAGATTCTCTGCTTCAAATGTTAACGATATGCAAACCCAAGTACAGCGCAGTATCTATTACGAAAGAGATATAACCGTTAGTGCAGATTACCTTAATAAAGCAATGGGCATTGCCTCAAGTGAAGGTGGCGGAGGCCAGGGCGATATGGGTGAAAGTGACATTCAACACATGAATCTTATCCGCACAGATCTGCTTGGTTACGGTTATGCTTCCGTTGATCAAGTGTATGATCCAGGCGCATCAGCCGCGACTGTTAGTAATAACGTTAATGCCGGACGCGGATTTATTAACTATGTTGGTCATGGCTCAGATACCTCATGGGTTACTACCTCATTCAGCAACTCCCATGTAAACAGCCTTACCAATAGTAATAAGCTGCCCTTTATAGTATCTGTTGCCTGCGTAAACGGAAACTTCGTTAGCCAAACCTGTTTTGCCGAAGCCTGGATGCGTGCTACTCATAACACTACAGGTGCTCCCACCGGAGCCATTGCCATCTATGCATCCACAGTTAATCAAGGCTGGAACCCTCCCATGCGTGGCCAGGATGAAATTACCGATTTGCTGGTTGCAGAAGCCAAGCATAGAATTGGCAGTCTGTATTTTAACGGTTCTTCCAAAATGATAGAAGCCTATGGAACTTCTGGAGTATCAGAATTTAAGAACTGGAC
>DIMZ01000109.1:4069-5441 GCA_002425825.1 Cloacimonetes bacterium UBA5553
GCCTCGCTAATGGTTCGCTCTACGAATCCGACACTTATAACAGCTAACTACAATCCTGTATTACTGATGGGCGTTGGCGCATTTAGCATCCAAACAGAGCCCAATGCCTATATCACTCTTAGCAATGCCGGTGTTATCTATGGTAAAGCAGTTGCTAATGCAACAGGAAATGCTTCCATCGTTCTCAATCCCGCTCCTGCTGAACCCATGAATTTAACCCTGACTGTGGTGGCATTCAACAANNACGCTTATTGAAACCATCCAGGTTCTGCCCAACGATGGCCCATATCTGATGTTGGATAGTATTAGCCTAAGCGACAACAATGACTCCATACCCCAATATGGTGAGTTAGTTCAATTATCAATGAATGTTAACAATATTGGAAGTGAATCTGCTAACAATGTAACAGTGACCCTTAGCACTGCCGACAGTAATATCAGCATTATCAATCCTGTGCTAAATATATCTACTGTGGATGCAAACGGCAGCGGCTTATTTGGTAGCTTCCCCATTCAAATCAGCTCTTCTATTCCAGATCAACACGAAGTTTTCGTAAACGTTCACATGCAAGAAGAAAGCGGTGCTACATTTGAGTTTGAACGCAGTTTCGTGGTTAATGCACCTCATATTAGCTGGGGAACAATTGAGATTGACGACACCGATGGCAATAACAACGGCAGAGTAGATGCCGGCGAATCCATTGTGTTTACACTTAATCTTAGCAATACTGGTCATGCAGTTGCATCCGATATTAGTTCCACGATACTTGTAAACGGTGCAGAACACTACTACGTTGAGCCTGTTCTACCCACCATTGGTTCAATTCAGGTAGGTCAACAAGATATCCTAATCTATCGAGTGTCTTTCAGTTCACAGATACCTACAGGAACACAAGTCCAGCTTACAGCTATGGCATTCCATGGTGACTATCTGTCAACTAACTCATATAATCTTACCCTCGGTATGGAGATAGAGAATTTCGAATCTGGCTTCAGTAACATGCCTTGGAATTTCCAGGGTGGCACATGGACAGAATCTCCAGGCAGCTTCAACGGCTCTACTGCTGCCAAGTCTCCTGCCATAAATCATGGAACCAACACAAGTATGAACATCACCAAAAATATCCAGACTTCCGGTAGCATAAGCTTCTGGAAAAAGGTGTCCAGTGAAGCCACCTATGATGTGCTTTCCTTCCATATAAACGGACTTTTGATGGGACAATGGAGCGGAACAACCGATAACTGGAGCCAGGTTAGCTACCCGGTTCAGGCTGGTCTGAATCTCTTCACATGGAAATATACTAAGGATGGCGGTGGTTCTGTCGGAAGCGATTGTGCCTGGATAGACGACATCATCTTCCCATCCACATAA
>DIMZ01000109.1:5454-6074 GCA_002425825.1 Cloacimonetes bacterium UBA5553
CAGTATTTGAACTAAATACTCAAAGCATGAACTTTGGTGATGTTCCTGTAAACAATAACATCAGTCAATCCATCAGCATAACCAACAACGGCACAGCCGCAATGCTGGGCGTGATAAACAGCGTTGCCCCCTTCTACTTAGGCACAAACCCTGCCTTTACATCATTAGTAGAAGGCTATTACCTTCCCGCCGGTGAGACTATGGAGATACAGGTAACCTTTGCTCCTACCTATGCAAACAACTATAGCGGAGTAATAGTAATTAGTTCAGATGATCCCAATATGCCAGAGGTTAACGTTCCCGTGCAAGGAACCAGTGGAACCAGTAGTAACAACGACCTGGTGAGCCCTCTGATTACAGAACTGCAGGGTAACTACCCCAATCCATTTAATCCCACTACAAGTATCCGATTTAGCCTGAGGGAAAGCAGCCCCGTGCAAATGGAGATATACAACCTTGCTGGTCAAAAAGTTCGCACCCTTCTTAATGCCAACATGGCTGCTGGAAATCATATAGTTACCTGGAATGGCTTAGACAACTCCGGAAAGCCTGTATCTAGTGGCGTGTATTTCTACAAGATGAGTTCTGGTAAATATACCAGCACCAAGAAAATGATAATG
>DIMZ01000078.1:0-2532 GCA_002425825.1 Cloacimonetes bacterium UBA5553
TCCCTGCCCAGCCAGAACACTTTTTACCAGAATGATACAGGGATGTCGTCTAATGGTAGGACAGCGGATTCTGGTTCCGTACGTAGGGGTTCGAGTCCTCTCATCCCTGCCAGTCTATTTGCCTTCGGATTATCCGGAGGCTTTTTTTGTGCCTGGATGATAAGTTCGGAACAAGCTATTGAGGAGAGGTTTGCTGGCTAATGCATGGCACTTAGGTGTGTTAGGCGATTTAGCAGCGAGCCACGTTGGCTGTCCTTGCTTAAGTATAGGTCACTAACCACTACTTTATTAATCACATACACATCGTCTTTGCTATCTTCAGCGGGAACGCGATAGCCCCAGGTGTCGTGCAGGACATAAGCTCTGCCGTTGTAATGCCCGATGTATAGCATGATATGTCCATTTAGGCGCAGAAAACTAATGCCCGGCAAGCCCTCGTTTATTATGGTCTTTTCCCTGCTTGCTTCGTTACCAACAGGGCCAAAGTCGTAAATCAGTTTGGCCGCTTTTGCCTGTTGAAGGCCGTTTCGAGGAAGCTTAAACCCGAAACAGGCAAAGATGTGTTTTAGCAAGCTGGAGCAATCAAAATCGGCATCTGTGTCACCCCAGCCATAAGGCATATTAAGTAGGCGAAAAGCCTGTTTGTAAACGTTGCGCGCGGTGTAGGGCAGATAGCCCTGATTGGCATCTTCTTTGGAAATGTAGCCAGGCATCAGGCTGTCTTTCACGGGGATTTGAACCTGGAAATAAGCATCGGTTTCACCGATTAGCGGCAGTTTGGTACCCATGCGGCAAAATCCATGATACTGGCTTGCCTGGGCATCCTTCCACAAGTCGGCACGGGCTGCAGTGCTTACCACGAATGAATCTGCTTGCTGATATGCCAGCCACTGCTTTTGGGGTAAGAAGCAAACTTCACTTTTCAGATACCATCCGGTGGATGTTGCACACGCGCCAAATACCCACTTGCCATCGGCGGAATCATGATAGAACACGGTGGGAGTGCCAATATCATAACCGCTGTTTTGCATCTCGTCAAATTCTGTGTCGAACACCTCTTTATTCAGGTTATTCAGCCCCGGGGCAAAGCGTTGTCTGGCATGCTTAACCGGGAAGCCAAAGCGTACTTTTATAGATAGCGGAACCTTTTCGAGATTGGCATTTCTGCGTAGCGAATCCAGCACAGCCTTTTGAGTTCGTTCGCCCGCGGAATTGTACTTGCCGATAGATGCTATGGTGCGTAGAAGCGATTTTATCTGGTTTCTTATTGTTATGCCCGAAATAACCGAGGAATGCAGATGAATCTTGGTGTAGGTGCCTAGCTTGTTTACCCGCTGGTTGTATTTGTCAATCATCCCGGAGGTCATTATCAGCGTGTCGGGATGGGGGTGGCGAGATATCCAGAAGCCGGGAGTGTTCATCTCGGGCAGCACGTTCGGTAGTCTGGGAGGAGCTGCGTAATAGCTTGGCTCCAAAGGATTACGGGCAAAGATACTCAGGCTAAAACATATAAATAGAATCAGGCAAAGCCAATGCTTCATACTTACTCCACTATGGTGTCCAATACGGGTAGCATTTCCGCCAGGAAGTCGTCATAGCGGTTTTCTACAATTGCTTTGCGTGCCATCTGCATCAGTTCCTGGTAAAACCACAGGCTGTGGATGGTGGTTAGTCGCATGCCGAGTATCTCGTTCATCGTTATCAGATGGCGGATGTATGCTCGGCTGAAGTGGGTGCAAGTATAGCAGCCGCATTGAGGATCGATGGGCTTAAAATCCTCTTTGTAACGAGCTGCCTTTATTATCATCTTGCCATAGCGGGTAAATATACTGCCTTTTCGCGCATTGCGGGTGGGCATAACGCAGTCGAACATATCCACGCCATTGGCAATATTGCGCAGTAAATCACTGGGGGTGCCTACTCCCATTAAATAGCGTGGTTTATGCCTGGGCAAGATATCATTCAAGAAGGCGGTAACGCGTATCATGTCTTCCTTCTCTTCGCCCACAGCCAGGCCGCCAATTGAGTAGCCGGGGAAGTCCAGGTCTATTAATGCCAGAGCGGACTTCTCACGCAGGTCTTCGTATATGCCACCCTGCACAATGCCAAATAGAGCCTGATGTGCATGATTGTTAAATGCTTTCAGTCCGCGCTCTGCCCAATCCAATGTGGTAACCAAAGACTTTGCCACATACTGCTTGGTAGCAGGATAGGGCGGACATTCGTCAAAGCTCATAATAATGTCTGCGCCCAAAGCTTGCTGTATCTCCATTACATATTCGGGAGTAAAATGATGCAAAGAACCGTCGATGTGGGAGCGAAACTTAACGCCGTCTTTACCAATCTTGCGAAGTGCAGCAAGGCTCATCACCTGAAAGCCACCGCTATCGGTTAGCATGGGGCGATTCCAGTTTATAAACTTATGCAGTCCGCCTGCATCCCGGATAAGCTCATGTCCCGGACGCATGTAGAGATGGTAGGTGTTGCCAAGGATAATCTGTGCGCCTACCTCTTCCAGTTCATGAGGACTCA
>DIMZ01000078.1:2548-6177 GCA_002425825.1 Cloacimonetes bacterium UBA5553
CAACTGGCATGAATACCGGAGTAAGGATATCGCCGTGATCGGTAGTAATATGGCCGGCTCTTGACTTGCCACTGGTATGCTGAAGGGTGAAACTGAACAAGTGTTCTCCTTTATTAGTGCCGCAAGGCAAAGATTCGAAGCATCAGCTTACTTATGTCGGAGTAGAATGCAAACAGCATTAACAATAGCAGCATGGCAAAACCAATGCGCTGCAACATTGCCTGGATGTGCAAAGGTACCGGCTTCTTGAATATACCCTCCAGGAAGGCAAAAAGGATGTGCCCGCCGTCCAGCACGGGGATGGGTAGCAGATTCATGATCATCAGCGCGAGACTAATGCTGGCAAACACTACCAGCAAGTAGCTAATTCCCTTTTTTCCGGCTTGTTGACTGATGCTTGCCATCATTACCGGCCCACCCAGGTTGTTCTGTAGTTGCTTGGGCTCTTTTATCAGCTTGAATAGACCCACATAATTGGCAACCACAAAGCCTACNNACTTTTAGCCCCATATTCTACTGCCTTTAATGGCGGATGCTTAATCCGGCTTTTAACCGGCATGGCCTGTCCAATCCCGATCATACGTTGCTTGCCCATAGCAATGTTCATTTCCAATGCTATGCTGCGGCTTAGCACTTGCTCACCGCGCTTAACCAGCAGGTTCACACTTTCCTTATTGGAGTTAATTATGCGGTTACGCATATCATACCAGTCGGATACATGCACGCTATCTACTGCCAGCACTATGTCTCCTGCTTTCAAGCCACCGCGCCAGGCAGGCAATCCTGAAAAAACCTCGCCAATTTCTGCACTAACCTGCGGGGTTAAAGACTTGATAAGACTATCCACCTCTGCTGCCTGAATGCTTATTGTCTGTTTGTTGCCATTGCGATACAGGATGATATTATTGCTTTTGGTGGGGCTAAGCTCACTTAAAAATTGATAATAGCCCTTAACCTGTGTGTCGTTTACCACGGCAATGCTATCCGCCGGCATGAACACCTCTGACCAAATCCCCTCTGCTTTTTGGATAACGGGAGTAAAGTCTTCCTGAATTTGCGGAACCATGAAAGCAGCGATGAACAGCAATGCAGCAAACAGCAGGTTGGCAAAGGGGCCGCTGAAGGCGATAAGTGCCTTTTTCCACCAGGCTTTTTGCCGGAAGGACAGTCTTTTGGCAAGGCCATCTTCCTCATCGTCCGGGTTCTCGCCAACCATCTTTACATAGCCACCCAAAGGAATCCAGGCAATCCTGTATTCTGTATCTCCGCGAGTAAAGCTAATAATTGGCTTGCCAAACCCGATGGAAAACTTCTCGATGCCAACTCCGCAAGCTCTGGCAACCAGGAAATGACCAAGCTCATGAATGCATATCATAAGCCCCAAGGCAATAAGCATCAAAAGGGTATTAAGCATTGCACCCTCTCAGTGGTGAGATAATAACGCATTTCACCTTTTGCTAATTTGCCTTCTTAGACATGGTAATGGCAATAAAACTTGCCACATCGGTAGCATAAGAGCCAGTGCCAAAGCCCGCATCATAACCAAGCTCGATGGCGAGTTCATGCGAAATGCGTGGACCACCGCAAACAAACAGCATCTTGTCTCTCAGTCCCTCCGCTTCGGCAAGCTCTATCAAACGGGTAAGATTCTTGATATGTATATTCTTCTGGGTTACCACCTGTGAAACGAGTATCACGTCCGCTTTCTCGGCTCTGGCGCGGGCAAGCAGCTCTTCGCTGGGAACCTGTGCGCCCATATTTATGGCGTTGAACCCATGATAACGCTCCAAACCATAACGATGATTATAGCCTTTCATGTTCATTATAGCATCGATGCCAACGGTATGCGCATCGCTTTCTATGCATGCGCCGACCACTGTTATGCTACGGCCAAGATGTTCGGCTATATAGGCGTCGGTAGCTTCCATGTCCATAACAGGAGTATCCACTACTTTCACCTTTATCTGGCTGGTATCCACTCCGGTGGAAGTAACAGCGTAAGCTATAAAATGAGTAAAGCCCTCACGTAAATCGCGCATACCTGTTATCTCAGCATCATCAAAGCCCATTTGTAGCAGCAGCATTCTTGCGGCTTCCTTACCAAAGGCATCGGCACTTACCGGCAGTGAAAAGGATAGCTGCATTTTGCCATCGTTCAGGGTATCGCCATAGGGTCGAATGATATTCTTGTTCATAAACCAAGCTCCTGTTTCATTTGCTGCATGAAGGGATTGTAATAGTCCTTGTCGCACATAAACACCCCATCCAGGCCTTTTCCTCCATTTTCGGGACGCTTAATCTCGGCAAATTCTCCCTTCGCCATAGATGCAAACAGACCTTCTTCTGCCACCTTTTCCAGAAAGTCCACTGCCTGCTGCAACACTTCATTTGCTCTGCGGTTTACAAAGCTATCCGGTGCCAGGCAGAGACTGGCATTAAGGTCTTTAACCGCTTTAAACAGGTATTGAGCATTCTCGATGGCCAGCGAGCGGTCGGCAAGATGAGGGGTGTGAATTGCCTCAGTCATCATGCCTAAAAGCTGAACGCCCTGTCCCGTTAACTGCCCAAGGAAATTAAACATAGCATCCATCAAATGTGTTTTGAATATATTCCCGCTGGCAAACTTAGTGGGCGGCATATACTTAACCGGTGCATCTGGGAAAAGCTCTTTGGTAAGCAGGGCATGAGATAGCTCGTAAACAAAGCTGTTCTCAATCTCGGGATCTATTTCGTAAGCATGCCCCAAGCCCATTTTTTCCGGCTTAATCCCGCTTAACAGGGCAAAGCTTTCATTTATCAACTGGCTGGCAGTTACAGTATATGCCTTATCTATTGCGTCCGAGGTGGTTAAATAGTTGTCTTCACCGGTCTGAATCTCTATGCCGGCATAGGCATTAATCATGCGGGCAAAGTATTGATCCAGCAAGGCATNNCTAATGTCGCGGAAAAGTATGCCATACATGGCGTCATTTAGCATCAAATCCAGGCGTTCAATGGCTCCCATTACGGCTATTTCCGGCATGCAAAGCCCGCTGGCATAGTTGGTAAGGCTAATGTAACGCTTTTCTTCGGCGGATACTTCATCCAGTGCGGCACGCATAATGCGGAAGTTTTCCTGAGTGGCATAAGTTCCGCCAAAGCCAACAGTTGTGGCACCGTAGGGAACGTAGTCCAAAAGGGATTGAGCAGTGCTGCGGATAACGGCAATGATGTCGGCACCTTCGCGGGCAGCGGCACGTGCCTGAGTAACGTCTTCATAGATGTTGCCCGTGGCGACGATAACGTATATGGCGGGCTTACGACGTTCACCGTAGGTGGCAAACAGCTCTTCCCGCTTTTGTTTCTGGCTTTTTATATGAGAAAGCATTTTGTCTGTAAGTGGGCTAAGAACTGCCAAGATATCGGCATTATCAGCCAGAGGCAGTTCACTTAATAGCAACTGACCCGATGCAACCTGCTGGGCAACTTGCTGGGCACTAAGACCCTTTATGAGCATGGCATTTGCCACCCACACGGCTGCGCCTTTGCTGATGGCAGAATGCTCGGTTAGCTGGTCTATAACGATGTTGGGCAAGGGCTTTCCGCCTTCATCGGCACCGTCGATGCCCATCAAACGCAATACTGTGCGC
>DIMZ01000078.1:6270-9227 GCA_002425825.1 Cloacimonetes bacterium UBA5553
TTTTGGGCAGCAATGCGAGAGCGTTTCACCAAATCCTGATTAAGTTCCAGTTTTAGCATTATTACTCCAAGTTCTTGTTTTCAGAAGTGTTGACGAGCTTTTTTGCTATGGTGTTTTGGTCAAGCCATTTCCTGACTGCATAATGAATGGCTTGGCTTTGCCGGATATGAGCATTGTCACCATTATCCATGCCCGATTTTAAGAGATTTGGTTCAGACTGCTGAATTATTACCTGCACGTATCGCACTATCATTACAGGTTTATTACGGNNTGTAATGATTCTGCAATTCCAGCAAGAACGCCATGGGTTTGGTGGTATAAACAAAGGCTGCTTGTAGAGAAACAAGCAGCCTTGCATTAATGTATATATTTGCGTTATAGTTTAGTTAGCGTCGGTTGTTGCCACCACACGGTAGAACATCTTGCTGCCTAAGGGAAGCTGATAGCTAAGATTTGGAGTGATAGCAATCGGGGTGCTTCTGCCGAAATCGGGAGTGGGTGAGCTATAGATGCGATAGTTTGCGGCACCGGCTACAGCATCCCAGCTAAGGCGAAGGTTGCCTCCTTCGTTTATGATGCTTAGCTGCGGTCTTGCTAATGCTACCCCTTCTACCACGAACACAGTAAGCGGAGTTCTGCTGCCCAGAGTTCCGCTATCGGAGGGAGCGGCGGGGATGTACTCAACTGAGTCGCTGTGTATGTATCTGCTTCGTGCCGGATATTGTGGTGTATCTGTGTAGTAAAAATGGTTTGATGAGTTAAAATACACCGAGTCCATACTGCGATTCACCAAGAGGGCAATATTGCCTCCTGTGTAGCTGAAGGGAGCATTAAAGGGGATGGTTATCAGGTTTACACCGATAGGGAAGTTCAGCGTTCCGTCGAATACCAAAGTATAATCCGCAAAGCNNCTTGTCCAACCGCCGTTCAGGTCTGTGGCTGTGGTATTCTTTATCCATACTTTCACAGGTTTATTCAGCAGCTCTTCTACGAAATTGCTCTTGTAAATTACAGCACTGATGTTTCCTTGGGGAATTTGCAACTCGTCTGCGGTGTAGAGGCATTCGCTAAGGCTGTTTTTCCAGTAGAAGTTTAACGGAAGAGTGTTGTCCTTTGTTTCAGTTAAAGGATTACCGCTTATGGGTAAATGCGTTTGGGGCGGATAGACCGTAGCTGCGGAAATTGCTGAGCTGTTGTTATCTGGGTTACCGTCGTTCTGTAGCTCTACAAACGCATAAACGCTATACTGGTTTGCTGATACAGGATTCCAGTTAATAATATGCTCTGCGGTTTCATCGGGTAGCAGCGGGGTATTTACGAACAAACTTGCCAGTTCGGTGCGTCTGCCTGAAGATAGCAATCTGATGGTGTAGGCAGATTGGGTTTGGGTGCCGTTGTTGGTAACCAACACTCTGTAAGGAATGCTGCTGCCTACTACGCCAAGACCAAAACCGCTGAATCCCGTAATGGCAAGGTCACCATCCAATATGGCTTCAATGCTCACGTTGTCTATGTAGATTAAGCGGTTGGTTCCACCTGCTCCATGTTTGAAGGCGATGTAATGGTTGCTTCCGCTATAGCTGTCCAGAGATACGGTGTATTCGGCATAAGCATTACTTAAGGTAACTGTGTTTATTGTGCTAAATGCTCCGCTGCCATCTGCATTGGGCACGGTTCCAATCAGTAATGAGTAACCTGCTGATGAGCCACGAGCATAGAACTTCAGTTTGGTGCTGCTAATAGGAATAAGTAGCTCAGGGCAGATTAGCCTTATGTCGGCATTTGCATCACTGCCAACTGCCAGGTATGCACAGTTGGGCGAGCTATAAGAGCTGCTGCCATAGCCTTCTACTAAAGAACCGCCCGCAGATGAGTTTACATAGGCTCGCCAACCCAATGGCAAGGCAGGAGGTGCTTGTCCATCAAAGTTTTGATAGTAAGGCAAGTTTGCTATGCGGGCATCCACAGAAATTCCGGTTAAGGCAAGTGATGCTGGGCTATTGCCTGTAACATTTATGGAGGCATTGTGTATTCCTGCTGCATTGGGATTGTAGTGTGCTGTAAAGCTGAAGGACTCGCCAAAACCGAGGTTTTTCGGGAAGCTGGGAAGATTGCTTAAATATAAGGCAGCACTGCCCGAAATGGATATAGAATTGATGGTCATGGTAGCAGAACCACCGTTATAGAAGGTGAATTGCTTTGTGTTTGCGCTGCTCATCTCCACAACACCAAAGTTCCACTCCGGGGGGCTGCTGATAAGCGTGGCAGATGTTGGATAGGCGCGCACGGAGATGTTGTCGATAAACAGGTCGTTGTCGGCATTGCTAACCGAAGAAGCTCCATAGAAGGCTATGTATTTGTAGCCAGAATGGGCAGAGAGGTCTAATATTATTTTCTGTCCAGTATTAGGGATGTTGTTATAAACATATGGGGAGCCTGCATTATCCCATTTACGCAGGATGTTTGCAGTTGTCCAGCTACTGCCGCTACCGATTAGCACAATGAACTGATCATCTGTTCCGGTTAAGCCCATGGGATCAGTACTTATGGCGTTGCTGTTGGCATAGTCGGTTAAGGCGAGGTCAAATTCCAACAGTGAATTGGCAGGAAGATTAAGTAGCGGACTGATTAGCCATCCGAAACGGTTGCTGCTGTATAAGTTTATGCGTGCCGAGTAGTTTGGCGGTGCGGTAACCACGTTTGCCCANNATCCTGAACCCAAAGGCTGGTATTGGTGGTAAGCACACTTGGGTTTGCCAGCACACCTGCGAAACGAGTCCAGTTTGTGGGCGGAAAGCTGGTTCCTGTGCTTCCAAATGATTCGGCTAAGGGGAATACGGAGTTATCCGCTACTGTGCTAAAGCTCCAAACAGGGCATGCGCTTGCGTCACCTGCGGAGTTTAGAGGTACCACTTTCCAGTAAATGGTGCTACTCAGGGGTAATCCGGCGGGGTGAA
>DIMZ01000078.1:9239-13641 GCA_002425825.1 Cloacimonetes bacterium UBA5553
GTAGCTTAGAACGTTGCCCAGATTGGTACCATTTACTATGTTCGTAGGCGGGTTGTTGGTTCCCAAATACAGTTTATAGCTGCTTGGGTTTCCTGTAGCCGCACTCCAGGAAAGCTGTTGGCTAAAGCCAATACCCGTTGCTGCATTGGCAGGGTTGGGGTTGGTGGCGGGGGAGGGCGTTTGCATGCTTCTGGTAAGCACCATGCTATCTAAAAACATGTTGTTACCATAGGCACTAATGGCTTTCAGCACTACATAATAGTATCCTGCCGCAGAAACAGGCAGGTTATATGAGTATTGATACCATCCTTCAGAGGCAACAACTGGTGTCATGCCTATAGGACGATTTATTGTGCCCAAAAGGGTGGGAGAACCACTAAGGTTGTTTGTGCTGCTAAGATATACTTCCATCTTGTCGGCATAAGTAGAGTAACCGGTATCGCGATACATCCAGAAGCTGAAGCTGTAAGAATAATCGGTGGGGCTTCCACAGCTTATGCGCGGTGTGGCAAGCAAGGCTGAACTGCCATTGGATGCGGAAAAGCTGTTGTATCTCAGCATACCAGAACCGGTTTGGGGAGAGCAAGTGGGGTTGGTTCCGGTGCTAACATGCTCGAAGCTATATGTGCCTGAGGCTATTTGATTTTCCCACCCATCAGGTATGAAGGTATAGGCATCGAAGTTCTCAACATAGGGATTGGTGCTGAAGTCTATGGTGACAATGGGGGCAACGCCTTTGCTAAAGGTCATGGTAGCTCCGGCAGATGAGCCAATGCNNGCCATATAAGCTAAGATTGCCTGCACTGCCATCCTGTAGGAAAGGCGTAGGATTGGTTGTGTTATTTATCTTGTTTCTGCCAACTTCTGCACTGAAATGGGCGGAATTAACAGAGCCATTTACAGACACTGTACCTCCGGGACGATAGATGTATAGCTCATCAGGAGGCCCGCTGGCATTGCCATCGCCTACGCTGGTGTCTATTCTATACACCAGCATACCTGAGCCTGGAATGCTGCTCTCAAAGGTGCCGGTTTTCTTGCGGAACTCCACTACATAATATTGGTTGCCGTTGTTGGAGTTTATGCGGTAGGCATTACCCGTTGGAGAGGTTAGTGGGTTTAAAGTATATTGCTGATCGGCAGTGATGGTGGGGATAGACGAAATCCATCGTCCATATTTCCACTTCATAAATGCGGTCATGTGTTGAGGCGGGTTCTGGTTGGATTCCATCAAGTCCCAAGACCCTGCGGGGGCTATGCCGTTTGAGGTGTAATGATAGAGGTCGGGTGCGCCTAGTGAATGGAAAAACTCATGGCAGATAACGCCAACATTGCTGCTGGCAAGGAAGGTTTGAAGCTGGAAATTAAAGTCATACACTCGCTTGCCGTTTATGTACACGAAGCGATCATACAACACCCAACGATGAGGCCACAATAAACTGCTCCATCCCCCTGCACTACCACGCACGATGTACACTACATTGTCCACTTTACCATCATTGTCGGAGTCTATATTCAGGCTGCTGGGTATCTGTGCAGATACACCATTCGTGGCGCTTTGCAACAGGCTGAATTCACGGGTGCGGCGTTGATCGTCACTATTGTAGCCATTGGGATTGGTAGTAGCATCGTAGGGTTGGTAATATGAGCGGGGTTGGCTGGCTTGCCACGACACTACAAAGTTGTTTGAAGGATTGGGGTAGAAATGCGTGTTTACGGTAAGCTGGTTGTAGCTGGCTTCCAGAAAGTAGTTCTTCTGGGAACTGGTGTTGGTATTAAACCATCCATCATACACGCTGATGTTTTCGCCGAATTCGGTTTCATCGGAAAAACGGATGTAGATAACGATGTTGTTAATAGTTCCTGTAGTTGGGGCGTCTCTGGTTTCTTCGGGCATGTAAAACCTGCTGTTACGCTGTTCTTTGTATGCCCTTTCGCTAATGTTTACTCCGGTAGGAATGCCGCGGCTTTGAGGTGAATCTTTACCCGCTATAGCTGAGCTGGCAACCACCTGGTCGCCACGGATCTCGGCGTAGCAGTAATATCCTGTACCTGGGTCGCGGATAATGGTGTAGTTGTTTTTGTCGTGCAGCCAGTTGTGGAATTCATCACCGCTGGCAAGGCAATCCAAAGTGCTGCCATCGGGTTGGGTAACAGAAACCGGCATATTGCTAAGGTAGGCTGCTTGGGCAAATGAACCCAGGCACAAGAAAAGAATCATCAGTATCAGATGGAAGCGATGATTATGCATTATAACTCCTTGCCATACTCACCGGCTTCGCCCCTGGGCTATAGCCAGTGGATTGATGTATATATTTATTACTTAATGAGCGTAATGATATGCTTGGTTACCATTCGAGATTTATAGTTATGGGGCCATCGTTTAACAGGCTAATCTGCATGTCTGCGCCAAATACCCCGCATTGAACATCAACGCCGTAATCAGACAGCAGCTTAATAAAATATGTGTATAGCTCTTCAGCTTTCCTGGGTTCTGCGGCAGCAGTGAAATCCGGCCGTCTGCCACGTGAGCAGTTTGCATATAGTGTGAATTGAGAAATAAGCAGGATGCTGCCTTGCACATCCAGTAAACTGCGGTTCAGCTTGCCATTTTCGTCGGCAAAAATGCGTAATTCCATGCACTTCTTTGCGGCAACGGGAAGTATGGACGATGTATCCGAATGAGAAAAGCCCACAAACAGCAACAAACCGCTGTCTATGGCACCGCTGATAATGCCATCTACCGTACAGGAAGCTTGTTTCACTCGCTGCAGGGTGATTCGCATAGCTTAATCGATCTTAAAGCCGTGGGCTTCGTAAACACCGGCTTTGTCGATGAATATTGATCCTTCTTTGAAGGGGGGAATCATGTATGCCAAACGGCCGAACTTTGCACCCGGCTTTATGAATCCAGCACTAAGAGTTTGATTTTGCCACTCGTAGCCTGGATAAAAGCGGTTTTTGAAGCGGTTTAATATCTTGCCGTTGTCCATAAATACAATCATGCGCATCTGAATAACCGGTGGAGCAGGCGAGTTTGTCTTAAAATGGGTGTGGATATAATAACCGCCGTATCTGCGTACGTCGAAGGGATCACTTAGTATCATTACCGATTTGTCCGAGGCATCTATTCTTAGGCAAGTGCCACCTTCCAGTTGAACTGAGGGATCGATAATGACAGGACTTTCGCTTCCTCCGGCAGGCTCGAGATGTACCACCCAACCTTTTAATGATTCAGAAGGGACAACCGAATAGGGATTAAAATCAGGATTGAGTAGTAAGTTGGGGTTGTTGTTTACATCCTTTTCGGAGAAATTCAAGGTTGATACACCCGTGCATGAGCTTAATAGCATCACAAGTGCAATTGCCACCAAAAAAAGAAAGCAGTTCTTCATTTTATAAATCCTCGTTCATTAAGGTATTTAAGGATAACTCCCACCGAAATGGCGTTGATTAGCAGATTTGAGCCGCCATAACTGATGAAAGGTAAAGGTATACCTGTTGCAGGAACTAAGCCAATGTTCATACCAATGTTTATAAACATCTGAAACATAAGGTATGCCATGATGCCTGCAGTAGCCACTTTTCGTTCTTTTACTTTTAGCTCGCCAACGTTCTTAATTATACGGGCAAAGAAGATAGCAAACAAAAACAACAACAATATGCTGCCAATGAAGCCGAACTCCTCTCCAACAACGGAAAAGATGAAATCGGTGTGGTGTTCTGGCAAGAAGTTCATGTTCTTCTGCGTTCCCAGAAGCCAGCCCTTGCCCCAAATACTTCCGCTACCGATGGCTATTTTGGCTTGAATAATCTGATATCCGGCTCCCAGGGGATCACGAGTAGGGTCGATAAAAGTTAGAATCCGGTTTTGCTGATAATCTTTTAATCCCATCCACAGCACAGGAGTTATTAACGAGATAAATACATTCAGGATGCTTGCAACCGTTATAGCAACCCAAGACAGCCTTGCTCGAATAAGCAGCAAGACAAGAATGATGATCCATACAGGTATAATGGGTAGCCAGATAGAGCATACAATACTAACTATCGGGNNCGTAAAACACCGGCACGTCTGCTGCAATAAGCATAGCCATCAGGCTTGCCCAAAACACCAGGGTAGTGCCAAAATCCGGCTCGATAATGATGAGAGCTACGGGTAACAGAACCAATAAGAAGCCATACAGTATCTGGCGGTATTCGTTAAGATGCTCCCTTGATATTATCCGTGCTACCATCAGGATGGTTAGAAGCTTTGCGCTTTCTGAGGGTTGCAGATTTATTCCCCCCACACTGAACCACCTATGAGAACCGTTGACAGCAGGTGTAAACAGCACAACCACCAATGCCAATAAGTTCAGAATGAATAAAGGCAGAATAACTATGTCGAAGATGGGCATGG
>DIMZ01000078.1:13646-18504 GCA_002425825.1 Cloacimonetes bacterium UBA5553
ATAAGTAAAGCAATGGCAAACAAAGAGAGCACAGCAAAAATTATCTGTTTCCACCAGTTATTCTCGATGCGTACATGCTCACCGATTACTGTGGTTGAAGCACTAAATATTGCTATACACCCCAAGGTTATAAGACAAACCAGCAGTGCCAGCAAGGTAAAATCAAACTTCTTTCTGTTTATCATTGGCCTTGTGCCTCAGGTATTACTGGGGTGCTAGCTGCATCGTCTCCATCATCAGTAGGTTCGCTATGAGCATCTTCTATGCCACGGAACTGAGGGGGTATCGGTGCCACCTTCTTTATCTCATCCAGGTTACCGATATAGTAGTTAAATACTCTTGCTGTGATGGGAGCAGCCATAGAGCCGCCTCCTCCTGCGTTCTCTAAGAATACCGTAACTGCAATCTCTGGTTTACTGGTTACCAGATAGCCACAGAACCATGCATGAGTGGTTCTGCCCATTGAGTTTTCTGCAGAGCCGGTCTTACCATAAACGGTTCCTCCGCTAACCTTGGCATTTGCTCCAGTGCCTCCGGGAGCATTAACCACTGCCCAAAGCCCCTCTTGCACGGTTTTTATGGAGGAGGCAGACATGGGCAGGCGGCTTTTTACCAAGGGGATAAGTTGCTCGCGGGTAAGTTTACCTCTACCGACGGTTTGCTTCAGCAAATGCGGCTGTATCCACAATCCATTGTTGGCAATGGCAGCATAGAAGGCATTCATATGAATGGGTGTGGTTAGAACCTCTCCTTGTCCTATAGAGAGGTTTACCTTGTGTCCAATAACTCCTACATTCTTGCCAAATGTTTTACGATACCAATCGGTGCTGGGGAAAAAGCCTGTTCGCTCGTTGGGCAGGTCTATCCCAGTTCTGCCATAAAGATGTGATTTGCGTGTATAGTCTCTCATCTTGTCCAGATTCAGCTTCAGCGAAAGGTCGTAAAAATATACATCACAGGATACCTTCAAGGCTTCTATCACGTTGGTTATGCCGTGTCCACCAGCATGCCAGCACTTGAAGAATCTATTACCAACCTTCATTCCGCCGATACAGGATGACAGCCTCGTGTTTGGGGTTACAATCCCACTATCCAAACCAATTCCAGCGGTTAATGGCTTGAACACAGACCCCGGAGGATAGGTGGCATGAATAACTCTATCCAGCATTGGCTTTTCTTTGCGGTTCAGGTTTTCCCAAGTTTCGGGGCTAATCTTTTGCATAAATAGATTGGGGTCATAATCGGGTTTGCTAACATATGCCAGAATGCCACCGGTACGAATGTCGGTTACCACTACGGCACCCCGCATACCCGCAGGGAAGGCGTTTGACACAAACTCCTGCAAGTCGTTATCGATGGTTAAAACCACCGATAGCCCATTAAGCGGCATTATGTTACCACTCTCATTCAATAAATCCAGGCTGCGTCCTTGAGCATCAACTTGAACAATTTCCCTGCCGTCTCTGCCACGCAACAATACCTCATAATATCGCTCTAAACCCGTTTTGCCGATATAGCTGTTTATTGAGTAGTCTTCTTTCTTGTAAAGCTCATATTCATTTTCATTTATGCGCCCCACATAGCCGGTGTAATGATTCGGATATAGATAGTTGCGGGTAGAGCCGATTCTAAAGGACAGCTCGGGATAATAATTCATCTGCTCCGAAAGGATCAGCATGGTTTCATAGGGGATATTATCTGCCAGCAGGATTTCTTCGTAGGTTTTGAAACGTTGCTTTAAAACAAGTTCATGCAAGTCAGCTTCGCTAATGCCGAAGTTACGCGTCAAAAACCTTGCCAGCGCAGGGAAGTTATGAATCTTACCGCTGGTTAAATACAAGTTGTGAGAGGGCACGTTACTTACAATGGGGCAGAACTTATGATCGTAAATCTCGCCTCTGGTGGCTACCACACGTCTGATGCGCACAAAGTTGCTTTCGGCTATTCTCTGGTAGGTTTTGCCTTTTACCACCTGCAAGCGGAATAGAGATGTGACCAGAAGAGTGAAAAGAACTGCCAGGCATATCCTGAAAACCAGTATGGAATGAGATTTAGTCATGCGCTATGCTTAGTCTTAGCTTGCTAATTAGTTGCATGCTCCAAAACACTACGAAGCTGATTATCAGATTGTAAACAAATGCACCTAAGTTCAGGGTAACAAGCTTTGCACCAAACCCATAGGCAAGGCCATACACCAGAACCTGAATAAGGCTAAAGATGATGTTCGCTACGCCGATAGTTAAAAGCTTTGCCACCACGCTATCTGCTTCAAAGGGCTTGCGAAACTGATCCACACAGACACCCAATAGCACGAAGGTGAAGGCATGCATGCCGAAGGTAATGGGGTTTATGGTATCATACAAAGCCCCGATAATGAATACCAGGATAAGGGCATGATTCCGCTGACGAGTCCAAACGGTATAGATTAACCAGGGAATAAGCACATTGGGTATAACACTGGCTATCGACAGGGCAGGCATCATCAAGACCTGGGCATAAAAGAAGCCCAAACTAAGAATAAAGGTCCAGATAATGCTAAGTATCATGTTATGCCAGCCTTCTCACTATGCAAAGGGGGGTAAGCTCAGCACCCTGCCCCTGAGGATTATCTTTCATTACCCGCTCAATAAAGTGCTTAGAAACATTCTTGCTACCGCCAATCATCCAGCTTCCGCCAATGTCGTTTATATCCATTACGGCAAAACCAAAGCCAAATTCTGCCTGCAAATCTTCACATACCTGCTGAGGGTGTAAGGGGCCTTTAATAACCGTTTCGTTATATGGAGGAACAGGCGATGTGGTTGCGGCATCTACCAATGCTGCCTGCATGCCTGCCACACGGTAGAAATCACCTTTTCTGCCTATCAACTTGCCTGCAGCTCCTATCATTGCTGCGAAAATGATGCGAAGTTTGCCTGTTTCGTCTATGGCGCACTGCATACTGGTGGGTGCACCAAGCCCTATCCCATAGGGTACTTTGGCAACGCAGCGGCTAAGGATTCGGGCTGTGTAGCTAACGTTTATATCAGACACAGGCACTGCTCTGCCCTGGGTAATCGCCAAGGGGCTTTCGCTAATGGTAAGTATATCGCCTTCCTGCATCATAGGTAGCGCATAGCTGCGCACTATATCGGCAATGTTGTCGTCCGGGCTTAGTATTCTGGTCTTAACCGGAATGCGCTCAAAGCGTTGCCCATACAGGCTGATAACCGGTTCAAAAACTTTTGTGTTACTCACGTAAACCTTCCTTTTTCAAGATAAACACATGCTCTAGATTCTCTACCAGAGTAAAGGGGCTGATATCGGCACTAATAAACAGGTTATCCTGCGAATCCCGAATGCGCTTAATAACCCCCACGGGATAAGACTTTGGGTATATTCGAGAAAGATTGGAGGTTACCACTGTATCACCAACTACTATCTCCGAACCAAGCTTAACCATGTTCATAGATATACTTCCGGAAATATCTGCTTCCAATATGCCCTGCACGCTGGTGCGGGCATCCATCACGGGAATTTGGAACTTAGGATTGGAGAAGGGTAATATAATGGAGTGATTAGGATTAACCACTATTATTTTTCCCACAATCCCATTAGCAGAGATAACTGCCGAGCCGGGCTGAATGCCATGCCTTTTCCCTTTGTCTACAATTAGATTGCGCTCCTGATACTGCCCGGAAAAGCCAATCACTTCCGCTAACTCGAACTCAGTGGGGCCTGTGTCGAAACTAATGGAGAAAGCCTGAGAGTATTGCTTTAGCTCGTTTTGCAGTGCGAGCTTGATAAGCGTCTCCTCCGTTAGCTTCTTACGCAAAGAAAACACTTCCTGCTTCAGTCTGGCGGTAGTCTCGATTGCCTTTAGAGAGCGTAGCATGGGGAAGAACAAAGTATTGCCCAACCATCCCGCTTTTGTGACGCGCGCTTCCTTGGTGCCAATTAACATTAGCAACGAAAGTAATATCAAAATAGCCGGGACAAAGTGCTTTTTAAGCAAAACTCCCCTTAGTAATCAGAATTGCATTATGCAATGTATGTATCTGAGTTTATAACGATTAATCTTCTATTCTTTTTATCAGAACCTGACGGTATCTATCCAGGTCGTCCAACACTTTGCCAGCACCTTTAACCACGCATTCCAAAGGATCGGGAACCACATGCACGGGTAGGTCTACAGTTTTGCGAATCTTTTCATCCAGACCCTTCAGCAATGCACCGCCACCGGTGAGGAATATCCCGCGTTCTGCTATGTCGGCGGAAAGCTCCGGAGCGGTTCTTTCAAATAGACGCTTAATGGCATCAATCATCGCGGTAACAGTTTCCGAGATGGCTTCCCTTATTTCTTCCGATGTTATCTTTATGGTTACCGGATAGCCGGATACGATGTCTCTTCCTCGCACATCCATGCTAAGCTCTTGTTTTAGCGGATAGGCACTGCCAATGGCCATCTTTATCTTTTCCGCGGTCTGTAAACCAACGTGGAGATTGTTCTTTTTTCTTAAGTAGCTAATAATGTCGGTGTCTATCTTGTCGCCACCCACGCGAATGGAATTGTGCACCACTATGTGTGACAGGGAGATAACAGCAATCTCGCTGGTTCCACCGCCGATGTCCATTACCATATTACCACAAGCTTCATCGATGGGCAGGTCTGCCCCGATGGCTGCTGCTACAGGCTCGGAGATTAAATAAACTTCTCGTGAACCGGCATGTAATGCGCTGTCACGAACTGCCCGCTTTTCCACTTCTGTAATGCCTGAAGGTACACAGACTATAACTCTGGGTCGGACTAACAGACGCTTTTTTTGAGCTCTTAAGATCAAATTGCGCAGCATCAGTTCTGTTACCTGAAAATCTGCTC
>DIMZ01000078.1:18522-18845 GCA_002425825.1 Cloacimonetes bacterium UBA5553
GCCGTCTTTAAGTGGCTTAATTACTCGCACTTCATCCGGGTTTTTGCCCAGCATAACCTTCGCTTGCATACCAATGGCAATAATCTTTTTGCTATCTGTGGATACAGCTACTACCGAAGGTTCGTCTATCACTATTCCGCCATTCTTTTTGTACACCAGCGTGTTTGCTGTGCCAAGGTCTATGGCGATGTCATTTGCCATCATTCCGAAAAAATCAAATATGGACATTAAAACCTCTTTATCCTCTGCCAATGCAGGTTACATCTAATCATAAACAATGATTCCAGTATAGCACATACTTTTTTATATCTCCCAAGATGTCA
>DIMZ01000078.1:18881-22280 GCA_002425825.1 Cloacimonetes bacterium UBA5553
AGTAATTCGTTCAAGGAAGCAGATGATGGGAATATCTGGTGTTAGCCGTTATCATAGCTAAACAAGTGCTTCAAATCATCCAGATTCATAGCTTTCAGCACGTTTTGTCCGCCTTCTATTACAGTATCGAACATCTCACGCTTTGCCTCTTGCAAGGCAATACTCTTTTCTTCCACAGTGCCTTTGGCAATAAGGCGGAATACTTGCACTTTCTTGGTTTGTCCAATGCGGTGGGTGCGGTCTATTGCCTGATTCTCCACCATGGGATTCCACCAGGGGTCGTATAAAATTACTGTATCTGCCGCGGTTAGATTCAAGCCCGTGCCGCCGGTTTTCAGGCTTATCAGAAATAGCTTTAGTTCGGGGTCGGTTTCAAAGCGTTTAACGGGACTAACCCGGTCTTTGGTTTGCCCATCCAGATAGGCGTAGGCGATACCAAGCTGGTCAAACACCTTGCGCATGATACTTAACATTTGTACAAACTGGCTGAATACCAGCACCTTATGTCCGGCTTCAGTGGCTTCGGTAACCAGCTCTACCAGTTGCTCAAGCTTTGTGGAAGCCTCTATTTCGGGGACAATGTCCGGATTAGCCAGATGGGGATGGTTGCATAGCTGACGAAGCTTGGTTAAGGCAGCCAGAATATGCACATAGCTGGGCATTTCTGCTCCGGTGGGCAGCAGTTTCTTTTGCACCATGTCCAGTATTTGCAGATAGAGCTTTTCCTGCACGGAGTTAAGTTTGCACCATGAAATCTGTTCTTGCTTAANNCAGGAAGCTCCAGCAGAACTTCCTTTTTAATGCGCCTCAGCATGAAGGGTGCGGTCATACGCTTTAGTGATAGCCTTGCGGTGTTGGTATCCTCGGAGGGTAGATAGTTTTGCTTGAATTTGCTTAATGTACCAAGATAGCCGGGATTCAGGAAGTCCATGATTGACCACAATTCCGTGAGGTTGTTCTCCACCGGAGTGCCGGATAATGCCAGGCGGTGGCGGCTATTTAGCTTCTTTATGGCTGAAGTGCGTTGAGCCGATACATTCTTGATATTCTGTGCTTCATCCAGCACAATCCATTCAAACTCCATGTTTTTAAGAGTGCTAAAGTCACTCAGCACCATAGAGTAGCTCATTATAAAGAGGTGAATATTGGGGCTGCCAAGTATCTCGGTTCTGCTTTGTTTGTTGCCTTCCACAATGGCATAGGGAATGTTGGTGTGAAACTTTTCTATTTCCGCTGCCCAGTTATAGAGCAGGGTTTTTGGGCAGATAACCAGCGACAGGCGTCCCACTATTGTGGCACTGATGGCAGATAGAGCTTGTATGGTTTTGCCTAAGCCCATTTCATCGGCAAGGATGCCATTCAGGCGATAGTGCGACAGCATCTTAATCCAGTTAACCCCTGCTTTTTGATAGCCACGCAGTACTGTTTGTAGATATATGGGCAGGCTTTCGTTTTGGGGCAGTTTACGGCTAAGCAGCGATTCGAACAGGCTTTCCAGCCAGTCGTCACCCTGCATGCGAAAAGCCGGATTCTCTTCTCTCAGCTTCAAGTAGTAAGGCAGATTTATCATGCGGGCACGGTAGATGTTATCTGCCTTCAATTCGCTTTGAGAGATAAGGGATTCCACTTCGTAGAATACCTGCGGATTGCTGATGAACACGATGCGTCCCTCGGCAGTGTGCAGAAATTCCTCTTTAGACTTAAAGAAGCGGCGCAATTCTTCGTGAGTGAAGCTAATATCCTGATAATGATAGCGAATATCGTAGCTAAACCAATCTATCTCATCATCTTGTCGGGCTATCACTTCCACCTGCAAGGGAATCTTTGCCACGAAGTCCCGATTAAGCTCTTCGTCTATGCGTATATCCCAATCCTGATCGCTTAGGTCGAATATCGCTTCTCTCAGCTTAGCCAGTTTGGTTTCTCCACCGAACACCAGTTCAGCATGCTGTTCCAGGCGGTTCATCTCCGGTTCGGGCAGTTTGGCAAGTAGTTTTCGGGTTTGTTCAAAGAGGTCGGGGGAGAGGTAAAACCATGCTTCACCCCCCTCAAAATCATCAGTAAACTTACAATACACCAGAGGCTGACGAAAACGGATAACAGAGAGTGGGATTTCTTTGTTACCCGGGTACACCAGTGTGCCTCCTATCAATACCTGCTCTCCCATTTTCTTCAAGTGCAGCCTTTTCTTAGCCGGCTCATTTACTATCTCAGGCAGGGAAATGCTGGAATCGAAATCCAGATAGATATCATGTTCGTGCAGTTCGCGGTGCACAATGCTGCGGTAATATACAAGGTCACGCTCTTTTAACATTAGACCATTATGAAAGGCTGCATCAATAATCTCGTTACGCAGGGGGATATTCAATTTGGATACATTGCTGCGAAAGAACAGCCAGGTGGGCTGACCGGAAAACCAGACAGACAGCTCATCTACAACCACGGCACGCAGGCAGAAGTTTTTGCTGCCGGCAGGTTCGATGCGCAGGCTTAAAGGATAGGCATGGGGAGAGAAGCATAGGGCTTCTCCTGTTTCTTTTATCACAAAACGGGGACGGCAGTTTTGCATAATAGCCAGTGCGGAGGCAAAGTCCTTTTTGTAGATAGACCAAAACTGTCCTTTACTGCTATATGCGGCGCGATGGGTGTTCAGAAAGGCAAATAAACGCAGCTCTTCATCGCGGAAAGCTCCCCAGTTGGCTTGATAATATGATATGGTTTTACGGGGAGTGTTTTCAGGTTTTTCACCAGCTATCAGTTTGCCCATCAGCACAGGGTCGAGGGGGGCAAATTCGGAGTGGTAAAAGCGAACTTTGTCGGTTTCGGGATTGTATATGCCTTCCAGGTATAGCTTAGCATCACGGGCTATTACCAGCCAAGCTTCATCACCGCTAAGGGCATTGCCCCCACATGTTTCAACCACCTCTTCATCGAAGATGGCAGTGCTAAGATACATGTAGCCATAACGCAGGATGGAAAGATAATGACGGCAGGAATCGTCCTCACGGCATTCGGAGCATTCGTGGGACTCAATCTGCTCGGTTTGGGGATTGAAAACCACATCGATATGCTTGCAAAACAGCTCTTGTTTGGCGGGGATGGGGAAAAACCTTAGATGATAGTTCCCGCTTTCATCCAGTGACTTCCAATACCAGAGGTCATCATTTTCAAGGGCAATAACGGCATGATTAAAATACCAACTGGTGGATTTGTCATGATAATCCTTGCTAAAAAGCCGAGCCATGGAACCATCCTTAATGCTTAATTCGATCATGCGGCTGCAGTTGGTGGATTTTGTCAACTTAAAAAGAGGATAAATTTCATATCTCTTCGGTTTTTATGGTGATTCGTCGGAACATCCCTGCTGCTATCCTGTGTTCGACAGGGGATAGCAGCAAG
>DIMZ01000220.1:0-3421 GCA_002425825.1 Cloacimonetes bacterium UBA5553
TATAACTATTCTTACGCTGGCGTTTGGCCTGATACTCATATATAATTTAGCGCTTCGTGCGCTAAAAATTCAAGGTCTGATATGGAATGAGGAATTCTCGCGTTATATGTTGGTAATTACAACATTGATCGGCTGCAGTATCGCGGTAAAGAATAAGGGTCATATGGTTATGGATACCTTAGTAACTGCACTTCCCATTCGGATAGGTCATGTGCTTCGTGCGATTGGCTATTTAATTTGTTCAGTGCTATACCTCTATCTTGGAATTTATGCTTATAAATGGACTGGTAAACTTATTGCGATGAATAGGAAAAGTGAAAGTATTAACATCCCTCTTTGGCCAGTTTGGGTATTTGTGACGTATGCAATTTTGACAATGGGTTGGCGTTATTTCGTCCAGATGCTCAAATCCATTAGTGCTGCGAGTCGGGGAGAGAAGATTATCTCAGAACAAGAAGCACAGATTGCAGCAAGTTTAGAAGAAGAGGCGGCTCGCAAAAAGGCTATAGCGGATAAACAGGGAGGGAACGTAAAATGATTGCAGTTGCATTATCCCTTTTTTTCATCTTATTGATTATTGGAGTTCCCGTTGCGCATGTTGTATTGGGTTCTGCTGCAGTTGGTGTATTGATGGCTGGAAAAAATGGCACAATTTTAGCTCAGCAGTTGTTTCTTGGCTGTGATAGCTTTTTATTGCTTGCCGTACCTTTTTTTATCATTTCTGGCGATCTTGCGGCAAAAGGTAAAACCTCAGAAAAAATCGTGTCATCTGTTAACTGCTTTTTAGGCCGGCTTCCTGGTGGCTTGGGCATAGCGACAATTTTTGCATGCGTACTATTTGGTGCAATTACAGGTTCAGCTATTGCCTGTGTTGTTGCTATCGGCACTCTTATGATGCCAAAACTCCTGGAGAACGGTTATCCAAGGATTTTAGTGCTAGGTATAATAACCGTCGCGGGTACTATAGGCGTAATGATTCCTCCTTCTATCCCGATGTTGCAGCAAGCCGTCGCTATGAATATATCGGCGGGCGCAATGTTTACTGCCGGTTTCATACCCGGAGTTATGACTGCGCTTATGATGAGTGCTTATGTTGTCTGGTATGCGGTCAAGCATAAAATACCCAGAGGGGAAGGAGCGCCCTGGAAAGAGAAAATAAGGATATTGTTGAATAGTTTTTGGGCGTTGCTTTTCCCGATTATCATTCTGGGCGGCATCTATACAGGTTTGGCTACGCCAACTGAGGCGGCAGTTGTTTCGGTTTTTTATGTGTTGCTGGTAGAGTTGGTTATCTACCGCTCTTATTCGCTTAAACAATTGTTTGCATTTATGTGTAAATCTACCGTAAGTGCTGCAACGCTTACGATTACAGTTGCTACTGCGCAGGTGTTCGTATGGTTTATGACTACGGCAAAGCTGCCGGATCTTATCTATAATGCAATTACCAACCATATCTCCAGCACGACTCTTCTGTGGGTTTTACTGTGTCTCATGTTCCTTGTTGTGGGGTGCTTTACCAACGTTATCACCGTTGTTGTTATCTTGGGACCTCTACTGGTAAACGTTTTAAGTTACTACAATATAAATCTAATCCATTTTGGCGTTATAGCCATAATGATGGCACAAATTGGTTTTGTGACGCCGCCCTTTGGTCTATGTTTGTTCACGACGATGAAGATAGGACCGGCCACTATGCCTGAGGTTATCAAGGGATCCTGGGGGTTCCTTATTATAATGGTGCTAGCGACAATTCTATTGATTGTCTTTCCGCAGTTGAGCCTCTGGCTGCCTGGATTGGTGTATAATACGGGGGTAGCGATTTAATAACGAAGTCAAATTGAAATTATTTAGACAATGTCGGTTAGGGAACATTGTGTATAATACATCTGCTAAAAAGCGTATAGTAGTTGACTAAAGGAGTAAAAATTGAGTCATAAGATTTTTGATCTAACAAACAAAACAGCCTTATGCATCGGTGGAGCCGGCGGAATTGGCAGTGAAAGCTGCATAGCATTGAGTGAGGCTGGAGTGAATGTGATCATTGCTGATTTAAATGTACAAAAAGCTGAAAAACTTGCAGACAAATGCAGATCCAACAATGTTGAATCTATGGCTATTGAGGTTAATGTTACTCAAGAACAGAGTATTGATGACATGTTCAGCAGTATTTTCAATAGATTTTCGAAGATAGATATTCTTATATATTTCGTAGGCTATAATAATCGCCAAAGAATCTCTGAGTTTACAAAGAAAGAATGGGAAAAGACGTTCGAGATAAATATGACAGGATGCTTTTTAGTATGCAAGAAGATGGCCGAGCAGATGAAAAAGACTGGGGGCGGGAAAATCGTCATAACCACTTCCATTCAGGGAGTCATTGCAAATCCATTGTATTCTGCATATGCCGCAAGCAAGGCTGCTATGATTCATTTTGCAAAGATTGCGGCTCAAGAGTGGATAGAAGATAATATTTATGTTAATTCAATTGCCCCAACCGCAACAGACACTGAGTTCATTCAGAAGTTCCTGAAAGATAATCCTGGAAAGAGGGAGTTCTTTGAGAGTAATATCCCGCTCGGTAGAATAGCAAAACCTTTTGATTATATCGGACCTATACTGTTCTTATGTTCAAAAGCCTCAGACTTTCTTGTAGGGCATTGTCTTTTCTTGGATGGCGGAGAATCCATCCATTGATTCTTATATGAAAGGAAGAGAAGTAATGAATCAACTTATAACCTTTGACTCTGCAGAAATATTGGTGGCTCATAAGGTGGATGTTACCAATCTACCTTTAAATGAACAGATAAAGAAAATTTTTGAGCTTGCCGCCCTAACGCTTAAAGAAGACGGGCTGACCATGCATGATATAATTTTCATCATTGCTGAAATGGTTGATATGCACGACCGACCCATTATTAACGAGGCGCAGAAAACCGTGTGGACTCAGCAAGAACATTTTCCTTGTCGCATTATTTTGCAACGAGGGGGCTTTAAGGCAGGTGCTGGCTTGAGACTGATATTTACTGCTACGAAGGCGCCGCACAAACAAATCAGTTCTTCTAAAGGGCAGGTACCTACTGGTCCATTTGCCCGTAGCGCTGTCGTTGGTAATAGAGTTTACGGCTCGGGCGTAAGAGCCATTATTCCTGGTACGCAAAACAAGATAAGCAACGACATACAGGAATGCGCCCACCAGTGCCTCAGAAACCTGGCAATTAATATGGAGGAGAGTGGCACTAGCATTAAGAAAGCATACTCCTTCGTGGTTTACCTTACAGATCTTAACAATATCGCCAAGGTACTGGAGGTCTTTGACGAGTGGGGGTTCTCAAAGAGTGAGGTACATCTCCAGTTTGAGTATGTTGATGCACTCAATGAATATCACGATATAGAAATAGCCTGTAACGCATATATTTAAGCT
>DIMZ01000220.1:3437-3946 GCA_002425825.1 Cloacimonetes bacterium UBA5553
TATTTAAACGGAAGAGGGATATTGTGTTGAAAGTCAGCGTTGGGAAAAATATAATGCGCGCCCGTAAAGAAAGAAATCTTACAATAAAAGATATTTCTATAATGTCAGGAATCACATCCAGCCTCATAAGCCAGATTGAAAACGATAAAGCCAATCCATCACTCAATACACTTTATTCTTTAGCCCGTGCAATTGGTGTTGAAGTATCTTATTTTTTCACTGGAGTTGGCGATACTAACAATAGCCCTGTAGTCCGTAGCAATGAACGACCATTAATGAGCAAAGCAAAGGGCTTAACTAACTATCAATTATCTCCTGGCAGTATTGATAAATTTTCTGTTTATTATAATATTCTTGAACCTGGAGGCTCGACGGCGAACTCTCCGGAACACCATCCTGTTTCCGCAACTGGATATGAGTTTGGATACCTGCTTTCAGGTAAGCTGCAAATTACCATCAATGACAGTGTGTACATCCTAACACCTGGTGATAGCATTTGTATTGATGTA
>DIMZ01000222.1:0-8531 GCA_002425825.1 Cloacimonetes bacterium UBA5553
CGCAGCCGGAATATAGCTTTGAGCCAAAAGACCATCTGGCAATTGCCAATCAAAACGGATATCTGGATTTGCCCCGTGGTGCCAAGATTAGCGGTAGCGGATTTCCAATCTATACGGGACAGGGAGCAAGGCTGGAGCGTGCGCTAATCAGCTTTATGCTGGAGTATCATCTGCAAAAACACGGCTATGAAGAGCTGATGGTGCCCCTGGCAGTAAACCGCAAAACCATGACCGGAACAGGGCAATTGCCTAAGCTGGAAGATGATATGTATCATATAAATGAGGATGATTTGTTCCTTATTCCCACAGCGGAAGTGCCGGTTACCAATATCTATGCCGATGAGGTGTTAAGCTATAAAGACCTGCCCAAGTGCTATGTGGCATACACGCCGTGTTTCAGGCGCGAAGCCGGCTCTTATGGCAAAGACACCAAGGGCTTGCAGCGTTTGCACCAATTTAACAAAGTGGAAATGGTGCGCTTTGTAGAGCCGGAGCAATCTCCCGCAACTTTAGAGGAAATGCTGCGTAATGCCGAGGCAATATTACAGGCTTTCGGCTTGCATTATAGAGTGCTAAATCTCTGCACGGGTGACACCAGCTTTGCCTCGCAACGCACCTATGATCTGGAAGTTTGGGCACCGGGTTCGCAGAAATACCTTGAGGTATCGTCCGTAAGTAATTTTGGCGAGTTTCAGGCACGCCGTGCTAATATCCGCTATAAAGACAAAGAAGGGAAGGTGCGGCATTTGCACACTCTTAATGGCTCCGGATTGGCTACTCCAAGACTGATGATAGCCCTTTTGGAAACATATCAACAGGCTAACGGCAGCTTTGTGGCACCGGAAGTGCTGAAGCCCTGGCTGGAAGTAAGGGTTTAACAAGCAAAATGCAGAAGAAAGGAAATAAACAATGAGACGAATATGCCTTAGCATTATACTGCTGATACTGCTTTGCACCACTTTAACAGCAAAACACTCCGATGAGTATATGATTGGTACCTACTCATTTCTTTGGAATCCCTTCCATTTTTACACCCAATATCGTGAGCCATTCCTAAAGTATATGCAGGACATGGGTTATAATAGCAACATAATTCAAACCAGCATGAACGATCGTGATTTGCCGGGGCTATTGGCAGCTCTGGACAAATACGGAATAGACACCTGGGTGTTAGACCGGGGGTTTAGCAAAGAAGAATCCAGCATGTTCAGATATGCCATAAACCCGCTAACCACCTCCAGTTATCAACGCTTTGAGGCGGAGTATGCCAGCGAGCAAGATCTGAAGCCCGGAGATTCCAGGGACAACCGTTTTTGGTATGCGTCAAGAAGCGAAGGCGACATCATCCGCATCGGCAGACCTGTGGCAAATACTAAGGCATCAAATGGCTATGCCTGGCAGGCATCACGCATAAAAGACAAGCCGGGATATATATATACCGATATCCGCTATCGCTGGCCGCGCATGAATGGAGAATACCTTCGCTTTGGCAACGAATTCTTTCATTATCAAAAGAACCCGCCGGACTTCCCTGGGGACTATTTATGGTTCAAATACCGCTTTAAGATAGATAACCCAAGCAATAACATAAAGCCCGAAGATGCGCTCCTAAGCCTTAGTATTTGCGGTTACGACCTTGTTAGCGGACAATATGCCAAAGAGCTTAGCACGGCATTGATAGAGGCAAAGGGAACAAAAGCCAAACAGATAAACTTCAGCTATGCCGATCTGATGCAATATAAAGATAAAGACAGCTTTATAGAGCTTGACGTAAGGGTTTCTTACAAAGATATGCTGGATGCGAATCTTATGACCGCAAATCTTCATAACAACCCCAAAGATTCCAATTCTCAAACAGTTATGAAATTAGCCAGCCTGAACCCACGCATTTATTGGCATGGGAATGCAGACGTGGAACTGGACTACATTGAAGTGCGCGACCAGATTAACTATGAGCTTAACTACGAAAGGGATAAGTGGGCAACGGGTATACTGCAGCGGGCAAAGCATATAAAAGATCAGCCTGCTGGCAATGTAAGCGGATTTTATAGCTTTGACGAGCCTCATCAGGGTCAGTTTGACAGCTTCAAGGTGGTGCAGGATATCCTGAAGCAAGAAGGCATCCCGATGTTTACTGCTACCTATGATTATAAGCACAAAAATGTGGTGATAGACAAGGATAATAAGGTCTATTACGATCATCAGAAGTCTTTTCAGGAAGTGGCAAAGCCGCTAATCTTTGCGCCGGATATCTACCCCCTTACTCCCGACATGAACTTTAATCCCCGACCAGACCTGAAATCTGATGATAACTTTATTCAAACTGTATTTGACACTAAGCTGTTGCGGGTTTATGAAGACGGCAAGAAATATACCTTGCAGGATGAATCCAGAAAGCTATATCCCATAGTTCAATCCTTTGGTAAATGGGCTAAGGCAGACAAAGACAATTGGGTTGCATGGCTGCTTCCGCCTTATGCCACGCAAAAAGCTATGCTATATTTGCCTCTGTGCTATGGTGCCGATGGCATTATTCATTATCGCTTGCAGGCTTTTTTGAATGCCGAAGGTTATGGTGAATATGCCGGACTAAACTCCACCGTTTTGGCAGATGGATATAACTATTCTGCACCGGTGGAAGATAAAACCACTATAGACGCCATTAAGCATAGCAATCCGAAAGTTTATACTTATGGTAAGTTGATAAAGCACATGCAGTGGTTAGGTGCCTCGGTTGTGATGGAAAGCAGGGCAAAAACCCAAGCTCCCCCTGCCCAGATGCTTGTCAAAAGCATGGTAGTGAAAGCGGAGTCCGGTGCTTCATACAGCGGTTATATTCAAGCCGGATACTATCTTGATGCAGATAAATCCCCCAATATGGTGGTGGTAAATCGCCGGGCAAACTATTTTAAGCCCGGAGTATATAGTAGTGAAAAACATGTACCGCCAGCTCAATTCAACGAATACTTTCCCCAGGCTGCCCCTCAAAAGCTGGTGATAAACCTGGATAAAGCTTCCGTTAAGAAGTATGGAACTACACCCGCACTATTTGACCCTGCTGACAAACAGCTTTACCTTGCCAAAAACAACACTATAGAGCTTGAAATTGAAGCCGGTGAAGCCAAGATGCTACAAATGACCGGCTCGGTACCCGCCAAACCCAAAGGAAAGCATAATCTGCCGTCTAACGCCGTAATATATGATTCTGTTGAGCTGCAAAAAGGCGCAAAACTGGTGCTTTCCAAAAATAGCAAGCTGAGCATAATGCCGGGTGCAAAGCTGATAGTACCCGAGAATAGCAGCATAGTTATGGATGGGCAGATTGAGTTATTGGGCGATGCCGCCATCATCGTAAACGGCAAAGTAAAAGACAGACAAGCGCAAATTATTGCCTCCCCAAAATCCACTTACCAGGTGCAAGCTTCGCCCAAGCGGGGCTTCTTCAAACGGCTATTTGGCTGTAAATAAAGGAACAAGAATGGAACATAAGAGTCCGGATATCTTCGAGTTAATAAGCATTTTAGTCAAGTCGCGTAAGCTTGTTATAAGCATCGTGGTGGTAGCCGCTATCAGTGCAGTTATTTATAGCTTGGTTACGCCTGAAATTTATAGCTCTAAAGCCAGCTTTTACGCAGTTGGCGATAGCGGCAGTGATCTGCCCATTAACATTCCTGGCTTATCGGGGATATCTGCAAACCTGCTGGGGTTGGGCAGCTCGTCTAAAACCGAAACCTATGTGGAAGTATTGCGCTCACGTAGGTTTGGCGAAGATGCCATCCGCAAGTTTGACCTGATAAACTACTTTAAGCTTAGTCATGCCGATTCACTACGCAATATGGATAAAGCCCTGATAGCGCTTTCGAAGGAAGTGATGGGCTTTGGCTATAACAAGAGTTCGGGGCTGGTTGCTATAAAAGCCAGCACCAAAAACAAGCAGCTATCACTGAATCTGGTAAATCACTATCTGGATAGGCTGGAAGAATATAACCGCACGCAGAAGCTGAGTAAAAGCAAGCTTAACCGTATTTTTCTGGAACAGCGGGTAAGCGAAACCAAGCAGACACTTGATTCACTTATAATAGAAAATCGCAAGTTTCAGGAAGGTAGCAAGGCAATACATCTGGAAAGCCAGGCCAAAGGGATAATTGATGCCTACGGCAGCGTGATAGCCGAAAGGATGAAAGCCGATATTGAACTGGAGCTTGCCCGGGCGAATTATGGAGAACAAAGCCCGATTATATCCAATATACTTACCAGGAAAACCGGATTGGAAAAGCAGATAAAAGACCTGGAGAAAAGCGGTAATACCCCGGATTACCTGATAAACATCGGCAAGATACCAGCAGTAACCTCGCAGTACGCCAAAATTCAGATGAATATGGAGATTTACAAAACCCTTTTTAGCTACCTGTATCCCCAATACGAAGCTGCCAGGCTGTCTGAACTGCGCGATATGCCTACCATTGAAATGCTGGACTATCCGCGCTTAGCGGGAGTTAGGGACCGTCCCAANNNATTATCGCCACATTGGCTGCCTTTATATTAGCAATATTTATAGCCATTCTAAAAGAGATATATGTGCGCAACCGTGGCAAGCTAATGCAGAGCATTAAGCATCCGGAAGCTTGATGGAGACCGCATGAAGGCTTTTGGTGAACTGGTAAACATCCTGGCATCCCTGCGAGACCCCGATAAAGGCTGCCCCTGGGACATAAAACAAACGCGAGAAACCTTGGTGCCAAACTTTATAGAAGAGCTGTATGAAGCTGTAGAAGCCATTGAAACTCAGGACAGTGNNCTGGGAGACCTGTTACTTCACATTGTGTTTCAGGCTCAGATATCCGCGGAAGAGGGTTTGTGGGACATTGGCGATGTGCTGGAAGCAATAAACAACAAGCTGATTCGCAGGCATCCACATGTGTTCGGTAATGGCAATGCCAGCGATGCTTACGAAGTGAAAATGAACTGGGAACGCCTGAAAAAAAGAGAAAAGACCGAAAGGCAATCTGTATTGGATGGTATTCCACTAGCCATGCCGGCATTAATCCAGGCGCAACGCACCCAGGAAAAAGCAGCATCAGTGGGCTTCGACTGGCCAGACACAAAACCGATTTTAGACAAGCTGGAAGAAGAACGCGAAGAGCTGTATGAAGCCCTTGCCATGGGCGACCAGGAACTGATAAAAGAAGAACTGGGCGATATGATATTCACTCTGGTAAATCTTGCCCGCAAGCTGCATATAGATTCTGAAGCAGCACTTAAAGATTGCACCCGTAAGTTTACCAGACGCTTTCACAGCATAGAAGCACATTATAAGAATAGCGGAGCAGATATTAATGAAGCAAGCCTTGAAGAGCTCGACTACCACTGGGAAAAAGCGAAGCAGCATTAATCTATTCAACCGCATGCGCATCTTCCTTATCGTAGGTTCGCTGGCGATATTCGTATTTTTTGCCGTATATATTCAGGTGCTTATAAAGCAGGCAAGAGCAGAGCAGGAATACGTACCCCGCATCTTTGCCCAATACATTGCCTATACCGACACCTATTTACGGGCTGCCGAAGCCAATGCTCAGCTTTTAACCGAGGTTAGCTCAAAATATCTGCAGTTTAGCGCATCGCGTGATTTTCAACAAAACCTTTGGGACTACATTAGCACTGAGTTCATGCAAGAAAACCCGATTGCAGTTATTATAACCGATGCTCAATTCCAGCCCCAAATGTGGAAAAACGTAGGCGTAGCCACAGACTCGGTATTTAGCAACCTTTCGGTTGCTTCACGCAAGAAGCTGGAAAACCAGATGGCAGTGATGGTGCAAACCCCGCTTACCGACGAAGGTAAGGTTAGCGGCTATGCCTATTACAGCCGCCCCGTATCCTTCGAGCAATTCATCAAGAACGTAAACTACTCTGTTATAGTAACCGATAGATATAAACAGCCACTCTTCTGGCGCAATGTGGACTTGCCCGAAACCTCAAACTATTATCGCATGAGCACCGAGCAGCAGCAAAAGCTGGCACATCGCATGCAGAGCATGGACGAAATCCCCCTATCTAACCAGGCTGATAGCTTGGGATACATCTATTTTTCGGCGCCCAAGTCGCTTTCTTACATTAGCAACATTGTGCTCTTTGAATTGGTATTGGCTTTTATGGTTATCTTCTTTGGTGCTTATGGTCTGTTTCTGCTTCGCCGCACGGAAAAAGACACTCTGTGGATTGGATTGGCAAAAGAGACAGCTCACCAATTCGGCACTCCGATTACCTCGCTGATGGGCTGGTTGGACTACCTGAAAGAAGCTCCACCAGACGGTTGCGAGCGTAATGTTCCCCAGATAGTGGAGCACATGACAGCCGATCTGAACCACCTGCGCAACATCGCCTCCCGCTTTGGCAAGGTGGGCAGTATGACCAAGCTGGAGCCTATGGAACTGCACGTGATACTGTCGCAGATTGTAGAATACTTCAGCTACCGCATGCCACATCTGGGCAAGCGCATAGACATTCATCTTATTAGCAAGATAGAGGGTGTAACCGTGCTGCTGGATACCGAACTCTTTAAGTGGACACTGGAGAATCTGATTAAGAATTGTGTGGACGCTATGAGCAGCAAAGGTGGCAACATCATTTTAACTGCCACCCAAAGAAACCCTTGGATATATATCCATATACGCGACGAGGGTAAAGGTATTCCCCGCAGCCAGTGGAAGCGCATCTTTGAACCCGGCGTTACTACCAAAACACGTGGCTGGGGGCTGGGGCTTAGCCTTGCCAAAAGAATTATTGAAGAGTATCATAATGGTCACATCAAAGTTGTGCAAAGCACCCCCGATGAAGGCACAACTTTTGAAATCAAGCTGCCCGAACAGCACAAACACAAGGATAGAGCATGAGTATCGTATTGTCATCAGCTCAGATGAAAGAGATAGACAAACGCACCATAGATGAGTTTGGCCTGCCTGCCCGCATCCTGATGGAAAACGCCGGCAATGCCTGTGCCAAACACATTGTTGATAACTATCCCGGCATCTTTACCCAAAGAGTAATAATCTTGCATGGCTGCGGAAATAATAGTGGCGATGGCTTTGTAATAGCACGCAAGCTGTACATGGCAGGGATTGATGTTAAGCTGATAAAAGTGCATGATTCTCCCTTCACTCCCGAAAGCAAGGCTAATTATGAGCTATGCGAAAAGCTAAAGATTCCCATGCAGGATTACTGCAAGAAAACCGAGATTAAAGACTGGGCAGAGCTTTCCCTGCTTGCAGACGTGGTAATAGACGCAGTATTTGGTATAGGTTTTCATGGAGAGCTTCCAGAAGCAGTAAAAATGGCATTTCACTACACTATGCCCGTTTGCCAAACCCGCATAGCGATAGACATCCCTTCCGGCGTTAATGCCGATACAGGCTCCTGTGCCGAGGGGGCTTTTATAGCCACAGAAACTCTCTGCATTCAATGCATGAAGTTTGGACATGTGTTGTCCCAAGGCAGGATTTACTCAGGAATGCCAACTGAGATTGATATCGGCATTCCAGTAGAATACATGGATGACATTTACCAGCTACTGGTGGATGAAGATACTGATATGCTGCCCGATCGCTATCCATTCGCTAATAAGGGCAACTATGGGAGAGTTTTGCTAATCGGTGGTTCTATAGGCTTTAGCGGCTCAATTGCCCTTGCTGCCAAAGCTGCTTTGCGCGCTGGGGCAGGTTACTGCGTTTTGATGAGTCGCCCGGAAATGGCGGAGCACTATTACCACCTAAGTCCGGAGATCATGTTCAAATCAGTTCCCGTTCTATCGGACACAGGATTACCAGATAAAAACAAGATGGTTGAAATACTTAAAACAGCCGACAGCGTGGTAATCGGCTGTGGATTAGGCCTGGACGAATATGCCCTCAATCTCCTGCGAATCGTGCTGGAACATAGCACCGTCCCCGTGATTGTGGATGCCGATGCTATTACCCTTATTGCCAACAATCCCGATTTAACCCGGTTTTTAGACAACGAAAACAACGTGCTAACCCCTCACATGGGCGAGTTCTCGCGTCTGTGCAAAATAAACGTGAACAGCATCTTAAACGATACTATGAGCGCCCTTAGGAAATATGTAAAGAAAACTCATGCCCAGGTGCTGCTGAAGTCACATACCACCATTTACTGCGACGAGAGCTTGGTTTTAATTAACACTTCCGGTAATGATGGTTTAGCTACTGGAGGTAGTGGTGACGTGCTTGCCGGCATAATCGGCTCTTTTGCCGCTCAACAATTGGAAATGCCCTTTGCCGCCATCGGTGCTTCGTATGTAATGGGCAAAACCGCAGAAGAGCTGGCGCAAAAGCGCGCACCAATGTCCATAATTCCCAGCGATATCATAGACAACCTATTTGTTTACCCGAGAAGAGATAATGAGTAAGTTAGCAGATTTAAACACCCCCATCTTTTGGGCAGAGGGTCATCCCGGCAGCCTGAAACGCGACACTTGGGAACTGGCTGTTACGGGAAGCTGTAGCAAACCTCGCACA
>DIMZ01000222.1:8542-9490 GCA_002425825.1 Cloacimonetes bacterium UBA5553
CTGCCGCAAACCGAGGTTCAGGCAAGGCTAACCAGTGTCACCCGCTGGTCAGTCTTTGGCACTTGGGCAGGCATAAGCCTCTCAAGTATTATGAATGAAGTGCAAGTGCAAGATAGCTGCCGCTTTGTCCGCTTCTGGTCTTACGGCGAGGTTTACGACACCTCCATTCCCATAGACATTGCCCGCCTACCCAAGTCCATTGTGGCGCATAGTTTTGATGGTGAACAGTTAAATGAAGATTATGGCGGCCCCATACGTGCCTTCATCCCATATTTATGGGGCTATAAATCGGCAAAAAGCATTGTTAGAATAGAGCTGATGGACTACTACATCCCCGGTTTTTGGGAACTGCGAGGCTACACCGACAGTGCTGAAATAGAAGCGGGACCTTGCCGCGACATAAATGACGGCGGGATTATTAAGCAAATCCCTGCCGGGGAAGTGATCCGGTTTATATAATGAAAGCTCTTATACCGTATGTAAAAGCCATTTTGGCTATGATGTGTTGGTCTGTAACCTTTGTGTGGATAAAGGTTGCCTTGCAAACCTATCGCCCTTACGAGATTACCTTATTGCGCCTGGTTTTAGCCTCGGCATTACTATTTCTGGTTATTTGGATAGGCAAAAAGAGCGAAAAGATAAGTAAAAAAGACTATCTGCATCTGATGCTGGTGTCTTTTTGTGAGCCATTTATGTATTTTGTCGGTGAGGCAAACGGCATGCAATATGTTTCGTCAACCTTGGGCAGCTTGGTTATTTCTACCATTCCCATCTTTGCCGCTGTCGGAGCGTGGATAATTCTGCGCGAGAGGATATCGGCATTGCTGCTTATTGGTTTGCTGGTTTCATGTACAGGAGTGGCAGTAATGAGCCTGGGAAGCGGCGATCTTTCTGCAAACACCAAAGGCATCCTATTTCTATTAATTGCCGTGCTTGCAGGCTGTTTTT
>DIMZ01000125.1:0-4668 GCA_002425825.1 Cloacimonetes bacterium UBA5553
TACGGATGAGATGCGTAATTCATTAGTATTTCTTCCGTAATCCGCTCAAGGATTTCATTACATCACTTCAGCAGAGTAGAAAGCGGTTAAATATTTATATTGACTTAATTCTATGCAGGCTAAATAGCGTATTAGTAGCTTTTTGTGGCTGTGAGGAAGCAGATATTACATTCACTGGTATTCGTTTACACAGATAACAGGACGATAGATAGAAACCGAAAAGGAGAAACATGATATGAAACTGACTGTTCATCTAATGATTTTGATATCCTTACTGTTACTTTCGGCATGTGCAATTAGCGACCTCAGCATGATGCAAACTGCTGTCCCGACAGGTGGAGGTGCTGTGAAAGCCTCAGCATATCTGGGAAATGGCATGAACCTCTACCCCACTCAAGATTTTAGGGAGATATACAATGCCATTGCTGCAGCCGACACAATGAGTTTACTTTTTGATTTTGCCACACCAAAAGATTGGCTTCATTGGGGAAAAGAAAGAGAAGCATCAGTTAGTGGTTTATGTGTTAACATTGGGATTAGCGATGAAACAGACATTGTAACTAAGGCATTTGTAAGTGGTAGCTACGGATTTACATTAGGTGTGAAGCACCTCATTCACCAATCCCAGGGAAAATACTTTGCCATAATGCCGGCATTCTCAGCCTCCATGTCATCCAACATGACGAGTAATTCCAGAGGAGGCCAGACTTTGTTTTACGCAGATGACAAAAACGTTGTTTCCAGCGCAGCAATTCATGGTATATGGTCAGAAACTGAGTCTCCCAGGGTTCTAATTACATACAGTCCGCATATATCCCTAACAAGACTTAGCCGCACTTACAATGGCAAAGATTATGGCCCATACTACATCCCGCATGCGGGGTTTAGAGGCAATTTGCGCTATACCTGGAAACGTATATTCTTTACAGGAGAATTAGGACTAGAGATGGTGGGAAAACACTCTTCAGGATTAATGATGGTTCCTAGTTATGCATGTGAGATGGGCTTAAATATTGGTAAATAGTAGCTATAGAGGTCTGTACTACTATGTAGCCACATAGTTTATGTGATGCTTCATAAGCACCGTTACGAGAACATATCAGAACTGACATAAGGGCAGCCCATAACAAATGATTGACATAAATTGCTTGTTACAAAATAATGAAGCATCATCATCAGTTAAGAGAGGTTAATCGGGTGTATAAAGAACCGTATCACTTTAATGTTAGTCGCTATATCGCGCCAGAACGCTTTGAACAGATTAAGAATTTTGCCAGGGACATACCCACTCCCTGCTTGGTTATAGATTTGGATTTGATAAAAGAAAAGTATATTGAGCTTCAGGGCAGTTTGCCTTGCGCCAAGATATATTATGCAGTGAAAGCCAATCCAAAGGACGAGGTTATCAGGCTATTGGCAGATTTGGGCTCAAACTTTGATATTGCCTCACGCTATGAGCTTGACCAGATGTTGCGTTTGGGGATAGACCCAGTCAGATTGAGCTATGGGAACACCATCANNCCATCAAAAAGAAAAGCGATATCAAGTACTTTTACGATCATGGCGTGCGTCTCTTTGCCACAGATAGCGAAAATGACCTGATGAACATTGCCGAAAACGCACCTGGAGCCAAGATATTCTTTAGGATATTAACGGAAGGAACGGGGGCTGACTGGCCACTGTCCCGTAAGTTCGGCTCGCATCCAGATACCATATATCATCTTATATTACAATCGGCGGAAATGGGACTGAACCCTTGGGGTATATCCTTTCATGTAGGCTCACAACAGCGCGATATTGGTCAATGGGACGATGCCGTAGCCCGCTGCAAATACCTGTTTGATGCTGTTGCTGAAGAAGGAATCGAACTAAAGATGATAAACATCGGCGGTGGCTTTCCCGCGAACTATGTGGATCCCACCTTCTCGGTTAAAGAATACACCGATGAAATACTCCGCTTTATAGAAGAAGACTTTGGCGACCACCTGCCGGATATAATCCTGGAGCCTGGCCGTTCATTGGTTGGCGATGCGGGGATAATTGTGGCAGAAGTGATAAATCTCTCCCGCAAGTCTAAAAACAACCTGTATCAATGGGTGTATCTGGATATTGGTAAGTTCGGCGGGATGATTGAGACCATCGACGAATCAATTAAGTTTCCCATTTATTTTGAGAAAGAAGGCCTCGCCGAAGAGATAATCCTTGCCGGGCCTACCTGTGACAGCATGGATATCCTTTATGAGCATTACCGTTATCACATGCCAGACAGCGTTGTGCCCGGAGATAAAGTGTATATCTTTACCACCGGAGCATACACACAAAGTTATTCCTCGGTTAATTTCAATGGCTTCCCCCCCCTGCAAGCTGTAATCTATCGCGATAATCAAGGAGATGAATAATGAAAAGACTTCCAGTTAGCATCTTGCAAAACTTCATGATTGAAGTATTCACAAAGATTGGTGTTCCCGAACCAGATGCAGCCATTTGTGCCGAAGTGCTTATCGCCAGTGATTTGAAGGGTATAGAATCTCACGGCATTGGCAGGCTAAAGATGTATTACGACAGAATAAAGCTGGGAATTCAACAACCGGTAACCGAGATAGACATTATTCGAGATAAATATGCCACGGCAGTGTGGGATGGCAATCACGGCATGGGACACGTTATCGGCAAAAAAGCCATGCAAACCGCAATAGACAAGGCAAAGCAATATGGCATCGGATGTGTTGCAGTAAGAAACTCCACGCACTATGGCATTTGCGGCTTCTATGCCGAAATGGCAACCAAGCAGGATATGGTTGGCTTAACTTTTACCAATGCCCGTCCTTCAATATGCCCCACGCATGGTGTGTCTCCGCTACTGGGTACTAATCCAATATGCTTTGGCGCACCAACTGATTTACCATATCCCTTTTTGTATGATGCCGCCACTTCCATCTCACAACGTGGCAAGGTTGAACAATATGCCCGAGAAGAAAAGGACACCCCTGAGGGTTGGGCTATAGATTTGGAGGGTAAACCATATACCGATACTAGTAAACTATTAGTGGATTTGGTTAAGCAAAAAGCTTCCATGCTCCCAATAGGCGGAACAGACGAGCTAAGCGGTAGCCACAAAGGTTATGGGCTTAGCACCATGGTAGAGATACTCTGCGCTTCCCTGCAAAAAGGTAGCTATCTAAACGGTCTTCTTGGGCAAGATGAACACGGAAAACCTGCTCCTTATAACCTTGGGCACTTCTTTATTGCCATAAATATTGATTTCTTTACCGAGCTTGAAAGCTTCAAGCAAATCACCGGCAATATATGTCGTGACCTGCAAGCTTCACAGCTATTCCCCGGTAAGAGCCGCATCTATGTTGCAGGCGAGAAAGAATATGAACTGGAGCAAATTGTCCTAAAAGATGGAGTGCCGATTATTCCTAACCTGCAAAAAGATATAGAATTTATGCAGAGTGAATTACAGCTCTCTCCTATCATATAATAAGAAAGCCCTTGCCTGATAAGGCTTNNGAAAAAAACACTCGTAATCGTTCTACTCGGTATGCTAGTAAGCATGTTATGTGCAGTAGATTTCGACTTTTCCGGTTCCTTCCGCACCCGTGCTGCGCTCCGTAACAACTCCGCTGAGAAAGATGGCGGAGAAATTGACAGCCGCTTTCAGTTAGCCCTCGATAGCGAACTTGCCGATGGGCTTATGCTTCACGCAATGTTTGAAGTTGGCGATCTCACTTGGGGTGGACCAGGTGGGGGACTCAGCACTGGTGGTGTTAATGTTGAAACAAACGAGCTGTATATCGATTATTATCTTCCCTTTTTGGACGCCAATGTCCGTGCAGGTCAACAATGGTGGGCAGACCACAGAAGCTTGATTCTGGACGATTATTTCTCCGGTATTATTGTCAGCAAAGAAAATCTTGCCGGCTTGAAAGCAGAATTCGGCTTTATGAAACTGGAAGAAAACGTTACCTTTATGCAGGATGACCGTAATGCTCTTATGGTAAACCTTCAGGGTGAGAGCCCCATTCCCTTTGGCATACTTGCATTGGGAAGCTACTATGCAGACCAGAATCTTGGCAATGTAACCCTGATGCCTTATGCTACACTGCAAGCAGGCCCCGCGACCTTAGACATCACCCCCTTCATAGATTATCAGATGTATCCTGGCGACAACGACGAAATGGGCTTTGGTGCCGCAGTGAAAGCCGACATGGATATGGGAAGTATGCAATTGGGCGCTGATGTTCTTTTTGCTACCGAACATGGTCTTAGCGTTCTTAGTCCTTGGTATCAGAATGGGCTCTACATCTATGGCATCGGTGCCAATCACGATGGTGTAAACCTCTATTGGGGCGCACCTTATTCTGGCAACACCGACAGCTTCGTTAGCGCAGTAGGGAAGCTTAGAGCCCCTGTAAAAGAGAATCTCACTGCTTTCGCAGCCGCAGGTGTTTTAACCGACATGGGCTGGGAGATTAATGGTGGTGTAGAATACAACGTTTATGAAGACTTGATGAAAGTGTCTGTATTCGGTGCATTTGCCAATGGAACCGAAGGGGCAAAGCCCTCTAACTACGCTATCGGAACATCCCTAAGCATCAATTACTAATACCCTAACACAGGATGTAATACATAAAGAGACCTGCTTGCAGGTCTCTTTTGTTATCT
>DIMZ01000125.1:4680-6985 GCA_002425825.1 Cloacimonetes bacterium UBA5553
ATCATATATGGATTGATTAATCCATAAGGCATACAAGGCTATTGATCGAATCCAAGTTCACGCAATGCATTACCTTTTTTGCGCCAGTTAGGATTTATCTTTATCCATAAATGAATCTGAACTTCCTGTTGCAAGAAAGTAGATAGAGCCTGTTCTGCGTACTCACGTATTCTTTTCAGGTTTTCCCCTTTTCTCCCGATGATTATTGGTTTCTGGCTTTGTCTCTCCAGCCAGATAACCGCGTCAATCACAACCTTTTCCGGCAGTTCGGTATAACGCTCGATTATCACAGCCGTAGCGTAAGGTATCTCTTGCTCAAACTGATGGAAGATAGCCTCACGAATTGTCTCCTTGGCAAAGAAGCGCATTGGTAAATCTGAGAGCTGATCTTCATCATAATAGGGCTCGTGATAGGGAGTATACTTCTTTATGGTTTCCAGCAGTTCGGGAATGTTTTCCCCTGATTTGGCGGAAATCATCAGGCACTCTGTTATCGAAGCAGGTAAGTGCTGCTTCAGTTCATCCAGATTGGCATCAGGACTGAGGTCAAGCTTGTTGAACACCGCCAACTGTGGGTTCTTGAGATGCTTTAGTTTGTCCAGCACTTCCAGATCAAACTCACTGGGGAAGCCGGCTATCTGCGCCAAAAAGATAATTAGATCCACATCTTTGAAGGCATCGCTCCATATCTTCATCATCTTTTCTTGCATCTCATATCTGGGCTTAAGAAACCCGGGAGTATCAATAAACACAATCTGGTGCTTAGGGCTGTTCCAAATACCCTTAATGGCATATCTGGTAGTTTGTGGCTTTGCCGATGTTATTGAAAGTTTCTCACCCAATATTAAGTTCATCAGGGTAGATTTACCCGTATTCGGTTTGCCGATAATTGCCACGAAACCGCTTTTAAAGTCTGCCGGTATGCTGTTTAACATCATGCTCCTAAATTTAGGGGGGTGGATTAGCTCCACCCCCATGTAATGTGTATTTGTTAATGTGTTTTTAGCTTATAACTCGTTGAACACATCACAGATAATCTGCACGCATTCATTAAGCTGCTCTTCGGTAATCACCAAAGGCGGGGCAAGACGAATTATATGTCTGTGAGTGGGCTTGCACAGGATGCCTTTTTCTTTCAGCTTCAGGCATACGTCCCAGGCTTCGTAACCGTCTTTGGGCTCAACCACTATGGCATTTAACAAGCCTTTACCGCGCCTNNTCACCAGTTTTAACATAGGGTGCTTCAGATCGTTCAGAGCCTTTCTAAAGCCAATTCCAAGCTGGTATGCACGTTCTGCAAGATTTTCATCTTTCAGCACTTCCAGTGATGCTTTGGCTACTGCGCAGGCAAGCGGGAATCCGCCGTAGGTGCTGCCATGCTGTCCGGGCTTGATCTGCAGCATGATGTCTTTATCTGCCAACACTGCGGATACGGGTAACACACCACCGGAAAGAGCTTTACCGAGAATTAGCATGTCTGGACGTACGTTCTCATAATCACATGCCAAAAGCTTACCGGTTCGAGCCAAGCCAGTCTGAATCTCATCGGCTACAAACAGCACGTTATGAGCTTTACAGAGGTCGAAGCAATCCTTTAGATAGCCGTCACGGGGTACGAATACTCCAGCTTCACCCTGAATGGGCTCCACTATAAAGGCAGCTACGTTCTTTCCGTGCTTTTCCAGATAATCTTTTAATGCATCGGCGTTATCATATGCAACGCGCACAATACCGGGAGCGAAAGGACCAAAGCCTTCATAGCAATCCGGATCTGACGATGCAGACACTATGGCAATGGTGCGGCCATGGAAGTTGTTTTCGGCAAAGATGATAATGGCATTGTCATTTTCTACGCCTTTAACGTTATATGCCCACTTACGAGCAATCTTCATGGCTGTTTCCACAGCTTCTGCTCCGGAATTCATAGGCAGAACCATGTCATAACCGAAGAACTCGGTGATATACTTCTCGTATTCGCCAAGCTTGTTATTAAAGAAAGCGCGTGAAGTAAGGGTGAGTTCCTTAGCCTGTTCGATTAAGGCATTAATAATCTTCGGNNCGGATGGCAATGCCCCTGATTTACTGCCGAATAAGCAGATAGGAAGTCGTAATAGCGGTTTCCTTCTGGATCCCACACGAATACTCCTTCGCCTTTTGCCAAAACAACAGGTAGCGGGTGATAGTTATGAGCACCATACTTCTCTTCCAGCTCAATGGCTTCGCGCGAACTAACGCTTCCATATTTCAAATTGTCGGACATGATTCCTCCATGAATCTCTTATTGTTTTTATAGCTAAACCCTTAT
>DIMZ01000125.1:7059-7213 GCA_002425825.1 Cloacimonetes bacterium UBA5553
CAGTTTTTGTGTCAAGCGGAACTTTCCAGGCCGTGCCTGTGTAGCTGGCGAACTATAAAGAACACAAAGCAGAATGATATAACCGTTGTAACAGCATCCGCTGCCGGAAGCGCAAACACCAGACCCCGAAATCCAAACCAACTATTAAGCAGAT
>DIMZ01000125.1:7293-7445 GCA_002425825.1 Cloacimonetes bacterium UBA5553
CTTGACGTGACAATGCTACTATCAACGCAGGTAGTGCTCGCCCCATAGCCTGTAAACTCGCCATTAATATCATACCTATGGCGGCAAAGGGTATGGCAAAAACGTAGGCACTCATTATCACAAGCCCGGTATCCATTATGGCAGCATCGTTG
>DIMZ01000125.1:7473-9821 GCA_002425825.1 Cloacimonetes bacterium UBA5553
CTTCATAAATGCGGCTATCAACGCTCTTGGGAACAGCGCGAACAACACTGTAAAGATAGCCCCCAAACCCATGCTAATGGCAATGGAGGTGTTAACTGCCTGCTTCATCCGCTTAAAATTGTGCGCACCATAATTAAAGCCTATAAGCGGCTGCACCCCTATCGATATGCCGATAAAGATGAATATGGGTATCGACAGAACCCGGGAGGCAACCCCCAGAGCCGCAATGCTATTGTCACCATAGGCTGCTGCAAGTTTGAATGATATTGTGTTACCAATGCTCATCATTATCTGGCTAAGAGAGGCTGGAATGCCAATGTATAGTATTTCTTTATAGCAAACCCAACGCAGGTGTAAATACTTGCGTGAAGGCGCAGCCAGGCTCTTCTTGCCCAGATAGTGGCTCAAATAGTAGGTCATCCCCAAAGCTTGCCCAATTACTGTTGCCACTGCTGCACCTGATACCCCCATATTGAATACGAAAATGAACAGCGGATCGAGGATAATATTCACTCCAGTGCCTATGAACAGCCCAACCATAGCCTCTTTGGCTGCCCCTTCGGCACGGAGCAACTGAACAAGAGCAAATTTCATCATGATAACTGGGCTACCCAGAAGGATAATCCTTAGGTATTGTGCTGCCGGTATGGCCGTGGCAGAGCTTGCCCCTACCGCATATAGGAACTGGGGAATTAGCATTATGCCGAATACTGCCATAAAAACCGATACTATTGCTGTAGTAAATATCGCCGTTGTGGTAGTCTCTTTTGCGGCAGCAAAGTCCTTTTTTCCCAGTAGGCGCGACAGATAGCTGCCTCCGCCTGCACCAAAGATGCCTGCAATCGCCATCTGAAATACGAATATTGGCAACGAGATAGACACCGCCGCCATCTGCACCGGGTCATTAAGCTTGCCAATGAAGAAAGTATCAGTGAGGTTGTAAAGAATATTAACCATCATGCTAAGCACACTCGGTACCGCGAGATACATGATGGCGCGAAGTATGGGCATGGATTCTAGAATGTGGATTCTGTTGTGTTTCAAATTTCCTCGATTATTACTATTTGTAACAATGCAAGGTTTCTATACCCTCCCTTTTTGTCAAGCAGGCTAATGCTGAATAAGCCTTCACGTACGCATAAGTGGCACCCATACAAACCCGAAATAAAAACTCAGCTTGACAATTACTTACGGCTTATGGATATTAGTCCAACGAGGTGAATTATGAAAAAAAGCATATCGCTATTCCTGGCTATATTTCTTATCTATTGTGCTTTCTTAAGTGCTGAAGTTAATGGAAGCTTATCTCAGGCAGATGGCAAATACATACTGCATGTTTGGGGAACGCACTATGAGCGGGGCCATGCGCTTGGCTACCTGATGGGCGAAAACCTGANNAACCTGATGAATGTATTTTCAAACTATGTTTACACCACCGTTGCCGGTTCCAACGCGTATTTCTATAACAACAAAGTATCATTCTTCATGCAGCATTTTGTGATACCGGAACGTTACATCAGCGAAGCCACAGGCATCATCAACGGCATGCAGGAAGCCGGGGTAAACACCTGGCACAATGGCCTTGCACGCAACCTGACTATAGATGATATCCTCTTCGTAAATGGCATCGTGGATGTTTCTAATTTTAGTCGTGATGAACTTGAACTCGGCTGTTCATCGCTTTCCAGTTGGGGTGAAGCCACTATGTCCGACCCCATGCTGCAAGGGGATTTGAGCATCACTCGCCTGCTGGATTGGAACCGCAATCAGTCCCTAATCGCCAATCCGGTGTTAGTAATCCACCATCCCTCCGAAGCTAACGAGCGCAAATGGATGAGCTTCACCTATCCGGGATTGTTTGGCGCGCTGTCTGCGATTNNATGAATATGGGAAACCTCCACCCCACCACCAATCAGGAAAACCTAACGCCTGTGCTGCTGGACATTCGCAGCGGATTGGAATTGCTGGATTATAATAACGACGGCATTCATTGCATCAATGATGTTTTAGCTTCAGTTACCGATGGTAACCATTTATCCGGCACTATTATCCACACCACCCAGCAGTGGCAGGATTCCAGCCAGGTGGCAATAATTGAGACCAAAAACAACGGCACTGTCCGCCGTGGGCAAGACCAATCCAGCGGCTTAGCGGGAGATAATCTAGCCGCCACCAATCATTTCCGCTTGCTTTCTGCCCCGGTATTTTGCAGTAGGTACAATAAAATTGTAGATTCGCTGCTGGTAAGCCCATTCGTGAATGAAGACAGGCAGTGGACGCTGCTAAAGGGTGCCGGAGGGATTTCCAATAACATGATGATGATCCAATACCTGCCCAGCTTAAATAAG
>DIMZ01000056.1:0-128 GCA_002425825.1 Cloacimonetes bacterium UBA5553
TTTTGGATTTACTGGATTCCCGGCTGCTCGGGAACGACAGAGGGTGGTAGAAACGTCATCCTGACGCTTTGGATTTACTGGATTCCCGACTGCTCGGGAACGACAAAGGGTGGTGGAAACGTCATCCT
>DIMZ01000056.1:196-7001 GCA_002425825.1 Cloacimonetes bacterium UBA5553
TGGATTTACTGGATTCCCGACTACTCGGGAACGACAGAGGTTTATTCATGATGGAGTGTAGATGTTCTAACAACCCTAGAAAGTGTTTATTACTACTGCTACTAGTCTCCTTTGTTTGTGCTGCGTTCATAAGGGATTTCTAAAAGGCAAATCAATTCACTACAACTTGATAAAAAAGAGTTTGCAACAAAAACGCTTGACGTCTAATAGGAGTTCAAAAACATGGTCTGATACGGATAAGTAGATATTTTAAAACGAGATAAACTTACGAGGAAGAACATGAAAGAATACGAAATGAAGAAGTTACGCAATCTTTTGTTTATAGGCGCTAGTGGTGCCGGCAAAACAACACTTGCAGAGCAAATCTTTCATCTAACCCACAGCACTACGCGTTTGGGCAAGATAGATGAAGGCAACACAGTTATGGATTTTGATCCCGAAGAAGCAGCCAAGAAGATGTCTTTGGGCTTGTCCATGGGCTTTGTGAATTATAAAGATCACAAGATAAATTTACTTGATGCTCCCGGTTATCCTGATTTTGTGGGCGATGCAATATTAGCCATTCCTGCCGTGGAAAACGCCGTTATAGTGGCAAATGCAACTGGTGGTTATGAAGTAGGCCTTGAGCTTGCCATCGAGCAGATCGAAAAGCGCAAGATGGGTAAAGTAATAGTAGTTAACCGCATCGACAACGAGCATGCAGACTATGACAAGACCTTGGAATCCATTGCCGAAAACACCAGCATCAAGCCAGTTAAGATACATATTCCTATCGGTAAAGAAGGTTCATTTGAGGGTGTGGTTGATGTAATTCGCCAGAAAGCCATACGTAATGGTGCCGAGTCTGATGTTCCTGCCAATATGGTTGATGCAGTTGAAGAAGCTCGCTTACACCTTATGGAAGCTGTAGCCGAAACAGATGAAGAGCTGTTGAATGATTTCTTGGAACACATGGAGCTCTCCGAAGACAAGCTTATCCCCGGGCTAAAGAAAGCCGTTGCCAATGGTGACGTTTCCCCTGCCTTTGTTTGCTCAGCCGGAACCAGCGTTGGGGTAACCAGCTTTTTAGATGGCGTAATTCAATACTTGCCATCACCCGAAGATGCAGCCCAAATGGAGATTTTGGACAATGATAAACCAACTCAGTTTGTAGCATCACCAAATGGTGAATTGCTTGGCTATATCTTTAAGCTTTATGCAGATCCTAACATGGGTGATTTTGCCTATGTGCGTATCTTCTCCGGCTCCATTAAAACCGGTACTGAGATATTTATACCGGAAAAGGATGCCAAAGACAAGATTGGTAATATGTACTTTATGCTCGGTAAGAATCGTAACGACTGCACCGAGATTAAAGCCGGTGACATTGGTGCATTGGTTAAGCTAAAAAACGCCAAAGTGATGAATAGCATCGTGGCACCTAATTCCAATAAAGCAGTTATCCCCGTAGAGCTTCCTACAGCTACTACCTGGCAAGCTCTGAAAGCCGTGAATCAATCTGACGAAGACAAAATTGGCTCTGCCCTGCAAAGAGTAATAGCCGAAGATCCCACCATCCGCTATGAACTGAATGTGGAAACCCATGAGAACGTTTTGTCCGGTATGGGTGATCAACAGCTTCAATTGGTGCTAAAGAAGCTGAAAAACCGCTATAAGGTTGATGCCCAGCTTAAAGAGCCGCGTATTCCCTACAAAGAAACCATCATGGCGGGTGCAGAATCTAACTACAAGCACAAGAAGCAATCCGGTGGACGCGGTCAGTATGGTGATGTGTATTTCCGCATTAAGCCCACCGAGCGTGGAGAAGGCTTCCAGTTTATAAATGCCATCGTGGGTGGAGTTATTCCATCAAACTTTGTTCCTGCAATCGAAAAAGGACTGGTTGAGACCATGGAAAAAGGTATTATTGCCGGGTATCAGGTTGTTGACGTATCAGTTGAAGTGTATTATGGCAGTTATCACGATGTGGATAGCTCCGAAATGGCTTTCAAGATTGCATCATCAATGGCTCTGAAAGAAGGTTTCAAGAAGTGTAAGCCAATTCTTTTGGAACCCATTCACGAGATAGTTATCATCGTTCCCAGCGAGTATATGGGTGACGTTATGGGCGATATATCCACCCGTAGAGGCAGAATTATGGGTATGGAACAGCGCGGTAAGAAGCAGTATCTAACCGCTCAGATGCCTATGGCAGAGATGTTCGCATATTATCCGGCATTGAAGTCATTCACACAGGGACGTGGAAGATTTACCCAATCTTTCTCTCACTACGAGAAGGTGCCGGAAGATATCACCCAGAAAGTTGTGGCAGCCTGGCAAGATTCAGACGCCAACTAAATTAGCTGAGATGCTTCAAGATAGAGAGTGATGCCAGAAATGAGCAGAACAGGGATTATTACTGCCTTGGAGCTTAAATAATGACAAATAGGGAAGTGGTATATATACCGCTTCCCTTTTTTCTTGACAGCAAAGCGGGACTTGCGCTTTTATGAACTATAGAGATTAGAATAAAACAAGAAAGAGGTTTGTATGTCCGGACATAANNAATAAATGGAGTTCGATTAAGCATAAAAAAGGAGCCACTGATGCAAAGCGTGGCAAGATATTTACCCGTATTGTAAAAGAGATAATCTTGGCTGCCAAATCCGGAGGTGGAGATCCAGAAATGAATCCCCGCTTAAGAACAGCAATTAATACCGCCAAAGAAAACAACATGCCCAAAGAAAACATCGAACGCGCTGTGAAACGAGGTACAGGTGAAATAGAAGGCGCTGCCTACGAAGAAATAACCTATGAAGGCTATGGACACAATGGCGTTGGCATTGTTGTGGATGTTATGACTGATAACAAGAACCGCAGTGTTGCCGAGATTCGCCATGCCTTCTCCAAGTATGGTGGTAACAAGGCAGAAAACGGTGCTGTTTCCTGGAACTTCGAGCAAAAGGGATTTATGCAGGTTCCTTCCGCAGGCTTGGACGAAGAGGAATTTATGATGATAGCCATTGATGCGGGTGCAGATGATGTGGAGCTAAACGAAGACAAGTTCGACATATTCACCTCTCCAAATGAGTTTCATCAGGTAATAGGAAACTTAGAAAAGGCAGGCTATCCAGTGCAGAATGCTGAGCTTACCAGAGTACCGAAAACAACTGTGAATGCAGACGATGTGGCGACTAAGCTGCTGCGCCTAATAGACTTCCTCGAAGACCTGGATGATGTGCAGAAAGTTTATGCCAATTTTGAATTATCCGACGAAGTGATGGAGCAACTCGAACGAGAATAGCCAGAAAGTGATAATAATCGGTATTGATCCCGGAAGCCGGTACTGCGGCTATGGCCTTATTCAAATGGAAGGTCGCAGAGTATTGGCAGCGGGATGTGACGTTATAGACGTTACCCGCGAAAAGGAACTGCCTATGCGGCTGAGAAAACTTTATGAGCAGATCAGCTCTATACTGGACGAGTATAAGCCAGAGCTGGCAGCCGTTGAGAGCATGTTCTATCATAAGCAGATAAAGAGCATCTTTACGCTTGGTCATGCGCGGGGTGTAGTCTTGCTTGCATTGGCGAACAAGGGGATACCGCTTGTGGAGTATAGCCCCAGAGAGATAAAGAAATCTGTGGTTGGGAATGGCAATGCTACCAAAACACAAGTGCGATATATGATAAACCAGCTTTACGGTCTGAAGGAAAGCCCGCGGCGTGATGATGCCTATGATGCCCTGGCTATTGCTACCTGTCATTACAATAGATTAAAGTGGATGAAATGATACATTACATAAAAGGCGAACTAGCCTTTAAAAGCCCTGTTGTTGCCATAATAGAAACCATGGGTATAGGATGGGAACTAAGAATTCCGATTAGCACCTATGAACAGCTTCCCGAGCTTGGCAAGATTTGCACCTTGCTAACCTATCTACATATCAGTCAGGAAGATGTGCGCATCTTTGGCTTTGCCAGTGAAGCGGAAAGGGAAGTGTTTCAAATGCTAACCCGGATAAGTGGCATTGGCCCTAAGGTTGCCCTATCAATACTATCAACTCTTAGTATATCTGCCTTTATAAGAGCGGTGAACTCTGGTGAAGAGGGGCTGCTCACTCGCGTGCCGGGGATAGGTAAGAAGTCGGCACAGAGGTTAATTGTAGAGTTACGTGATGCAGTTCACAAGCTGGCAGACCACATTTCGGCCACGGATGTTACTGAAGCTGACAATAACTCTGAGGTGGAAGAAGCGCTGATATCGCTTGGTTTTAATTCAGCCCAGATTCGCAAGGAACTAAGCCTGATGGGTTCTGAAACAGCTAACTATAACACCGAAGCCTTAATTAAAGAGATAATTAAGCGTATTTATCAGAGAAGCCGATGAACTACCGACAAGAAGCATATTCCACTATCTTAAAGGTATTAAAAGATGGTGATTTCTCAGATACCTTGCTGCAACAGCGAGCTAAAAAGCTTAAGAAAGATGGTGAGGAAATTGGACTTTACTATACGCTAGTAAAAGGCGTTATAAAGCAAAAGCTGAAGCTGGATTACATCCTTACCAACTTTGTTGATGCAAAGAAGTTTGCCGCAACAGACCTCAAGATTAAGGTGGTATTATACTCGGCTTTGTATCAGATACTATATCTTACCTCTGTGCCGGAACATGCTGCGGTTAATGAAAGTGTTGAGCTTGCGAAAAGCTTGTTCAATCCGCAAGTGGCAGACTTTATAAATGCCGTGCTCCGAAGTTATCTGCGTAATCCTGATATAAAGTACCCGGAAGAGCCGCACTTAAGGATAGCATACGAGCATTCTTTTCCACCTGAGCTTATAAAGCAATGGATTGAGTTTTGGGGCGAGGAATCCACTGAGTATTTGGCACTTTACTTCAATGAAAATCCAGAATTGCATATCAGGGTTAATAGCACTGCAACCAGCCCGGATAAGCTGTTGTCTTACTATCAGAAACGCGGGATCACGCTTACTCCATCGGAAGCGAGCAAGATGATGTTTCATACTGCTCAGGCTGCGGAAGTGCTGGATGAAGTGGCATTCTCGGAAGGTTACTTTTCGGTTCAGGATACCTCCGCCGCACTGGTAGTGGAGCTGCTTGATCCAAAGAAGGAACAAAGCGTTTTGGACTTGTTTGCNNAGTACATATATTGCAGAGCTTTTAGCTAATACCGGCGAGGTAATTGCTGTGGATAAGATACCCAATAAAATGAAGCTCCTGAAGCAAGCAGCAGATAGATTACAACTTACAAACATCAGTTTAGTAGTTAATGACGCATTTAAGTATGGGCCACTTGCCCCTGCTTTCGACCGGGTGCTGGTGGATGCCCCTTGCTCGGGTTGGGGTGTGTTTAGCAGAAAGGCAGACTTGCGGTGGCAAGTTCACCAGAACATAAGTGAGCTTATCAAACTGCAAGAAAGAGCTTTGGACTATGCAGCTAACTTTGTCAAGATTGGTGGTTTTATGGTATATTCTACCTGTACCATGAATCCCAATGAGAACGATAGTCAGATTAGAGCTTTCCTCAATCGCAACAAAAAGTTTGAGTTAGTGGATGCTGCAAGTATTATACCATCGCAGTACACTGACAGCGGATATCTTAAAACGATACCTTTCAGACACCACATGGACGGAGCTTTTGCAGCTAAGCTGCAAAGGACTAAATAGGAGCATGAATGATAGATAATTTCACCATGAAGAAGCTAGGTTACATGCTCGGAATCGGTTTAGGTATAATAATTGTAACTGCTTTTATTTTTAGCCAGATTGTCTTTCCTGTGGTGCTGGGAAGAACCCCTAAGGTTGATACACCCGATGTAACGGGTATGAACTTGATGCAGGCAAAGCGTCTGCTGCAAGGGGAAAAGCTGCATGTTGTGGTTAAGGATTCCCTATATAGTGATTCCGTGCCCCTTGAGCAGGTGATGGAACAAAGCCCGCGAGCCGGCGAGAGGATTAGACAGGATGGAACAGTGTATCTGGTGATAAGCAAAGGTTCTGCCAATGTAACTGTCCCCTCTTTAACCGGAAGGTCATTTCAAGAAGTAATAATTGCGCTGCGTAACATTGGGCTGTACAGTATGGTGATAGATTCCACTTATTCCGATATCTATCCCGCTAACACGGTTATGCGAAGTATTCCTGCTTCCGGCAGCAAAGTATTAAAGAAATCTACGGTAAAGCTTATCCTTAGCCGCGGTGATTATGCTACCGTGGATACGCTAACCACAACGAGTCCTGTTTATCCTTATTGATGGATGTGATATATGTTTAGTCGTTTAATGAAGCAGACAATTATGAATAGAGTGCTGTATGCCCTGGCACCGCTGATGCTGTTTGCTATCTACCTCTTTGGTTGGCGTGTGCTTGCCGTGGTTTTGGTAGCCAATGTGTTTGGCTATCTAACCGAGTACATGTTTATCCGCAACAAAAAAGGCGGCAAGGTTAGCATGGCAGTGTTTGTTACTGCCACACTGGTAGCATTAACGCTTCCGCCTACTATTCCCTTGTGGATATCGGCAGTTGGTGCAGTTGTCTCTATAGCCTTTGGCAAGATGGTGTTTGGTGGTTTTGGCACGAATATATTCAATCCGGCAATTCTTGGCCGTACTTTTGTATATATCTCCTTTCCAAACCAGATGACTGTATCCTGGATAAAGCCTTTCAGTGGCTTTCCAGGTGGATTTAGATATTGGAGTGGTAACCAGGGGATGGAAACTGGGGCTACCATTTTGAATCAATACCGCTTGGGCGTAGAGAATCTCTACAACATGAAAGATGCTGTAATGGGGTATGTACCCGGCTCCA
>DIMZ01000056.1:7008-7499 GCA_002425825.1 Cloacimonetes bacterium UBA5553
CTGCCATCTTAATAGTCATTGCCGGGTTATATTTGGTACTAAGTAAAACAGCCAAATGGCAGCCGATGATCGGAACGGCTATAAGCATTGTGATATGCAATATGCTATTCTATCCCGGCATCAATCCGATATACTTCCTTGCCAGTGGTGGAGCGCTGTTTGGAATAGTGTTCATGACTACCGATCCTGTGTCTCAGCCCAAGGGGAGTACGGCATTATGGATTTATGCGGCAATGGTTGGTTTTCTAACTGTGTTTATTCGTAGATACTCCCTATTTGCCGAGGGTTTTATGTTTGCTTTGTTACTGGCTAATTCGCTTATGCCGCTTGTGGAGGATGGCATTGAAAGGCTACAGAAGGGCGGGGCAAAGAAATGAGCAGCAAAAGCTTTAAAGACTCGAACCTATATCCAGTTGTGTTTATGCTTATCACCTGCGTAGTTTTCGTAGGTGTTTTGGCTTTTATGTATCGCGGAAGTGAAAAGAAAATTG
>DIMZ01000056.1:7557-7785 GCA_002425825.1 Cloacimonetes bacterium UBA5553
ATATACTAGATAGCTACCCCGAGTCGTTCATTGCCTATATAAAAGAAATCAACATTCCCGGGCTTAGTAATAGAGTATTTGTTGCTGAGATTAGTAATCAAGCTATAGGATACTGTGTGGAGATTAAGGGCAAGGGGCTATGGGGAAGCATGAAAGCCTTGGTGGCACTTAGCTCCGACATGAAGGAACTGCAAGGGATATCAATTTTTGAGCAGATGGAAACCCCTG
>DIMZ01000161.1 GCA_002425825.1 Cloacimonetes bacterium UBA5553
TGGAGAGGTCATGCTCCTGCCACTTCTCATTGAATAGCTTTGACCGGAAGGCTTTGCCATTATCCAGATAGACATACTTGGGCAGGGCACCCCAGTTGAGGAATCCATTTCTGAAGGCTAGTTGGATGTGCTGGCTGTCCTCGGTAAAGGCAAGGGATGCTCCCACTGGATATCTCGATGCCCAGTCCATCACCATGATCATGGTCATGCGTTGGGCTTTCCCGGTCTTGGGATTGATAATATCAAAGGCGAGAGTATGTCCGTCTGCCACCCATACGTCTCCCACATTCAGAAGGCTATTGTCTCGATGGATGGTTTTGACGATGTCCTCAGCCACTGCCTTGCTGCCGAGTCTTGCCTGGGTCCAGACAGCCTTGTTATTGCTGACCCAATCATCACACCAGCGCACCAGAGTCGGTACCGAACTGGGTGATTCCAGGGCTCCCATACGGGCGTAGGCTTTGATAGTGGTTACTGCGGTATATATTTTAACCTTCTGAGGAGTGAGCAGCAGCTTCAAGAGGAAGTGCTGTTCCAGATAGGTAACCTTGCGTCCCTTATTCTGGCTGCGGCTTTTATGGATCAGGGAGAACATATTGCGGTTGGTTTCCAGATACAGGTCGATCCACTTTCGCAGTGAGCGTTCCGTTCTCTTGCCCCGCATCTTGAATAGCTCCGGCACCAGTTTACCACTGTTGTATTCCTCAGCGATCAGGTTCCAGGTCTCGAGCCGTGCTTCGCTGTCCTCCAGCCTCTCCAAGACTGTTTCGCAGAATTGGGCATAGAGTTGAGCTTCACCCATGCAGCTGAGCAGTTCTTTTGCTTCCGGCTCAAGGTTGATGTCGGATTCCCCTTCCTTATATAGAGGTGCGGTAAGATCTGGTTCAGGGATACTGGGAGATTCAATTATAGGTTCAGGTAGAATCGCAGCTATGCGATTCGCTGTTTTTACCATTTTCTTATCCGATTGGATAGTTTTCTGGGTGTATGAGGAAGGTTTAACAATTGTGATCTTGTGCCCGGCTCTCACCAGTGCCATGATCTTATCTGCTTCCCGGTTGTATGCTTCCTTGTCTATATTATTAAGGATATCATCATAAGTCGCCATCATGCCTCTCCCACCTTTATATATGATGTGATAAACAGGCAGTCCCGCAGATCGGAGCCGATGTTTATCCGCTCCGGGGCCAGACTGACTGCCTGCTGACCATGTTTAGTACGGTAAGCCATCTCGGTGTCGAGTAGCTCTCCGTGTACAAAGATAAAGGTCTTGGTGGTATGGCACTTGCCACTGGCTACAGTTCTGTTAACTGCTGCCAGGCTGCCTTCCTTCACCAGCCTGCGTATCGTCTTTACCGATTTGCCTGAGATATCAGCCACCCTTGCCAAGGGCAGCCAGATCATAATTTGGTCGTTCTCCATTACTTCACCTACCGGTTTTCCATTCTTTGATTTTGGACTTGGACATTTCAATCCTTTTGGACTTGGACATTCTGCCGGACTTGGACATGGACTTGGACATTTTTCGTAGCACTTGGACACAAATTCCGCAAAAGAACGGATATTATGCCCGGAAGCTATACGCAGTGAGTGTTGGATGCTGTTTTGTCCAAGTCCGATCGGAATAGTTTGGACTTGGACATTCTGCATCGAGCAGGCATCGCAGCCTGGTTTTCGACTCTGTTTAGCGTTCATTTTCACCTCTCTGTATAGTATTGTTGGGGTGCTAACTTCCATACATCCAATATCTTGGGAAGTCCTTTCCACCTATTGGCGGAACTTTCCGGTACAATTCTCAAGGAGTGCTAATCTTACTGGCACAAAGGTAAAAAAATGTCTGTACATAGCAATACTTGGGTTCGACCAAATACAATCCGAGTTCAGATTAGTATAAGCATACATATTGAGCTACTATACACAAAATGTCCGAAAATGGAATCAATGGAAGTTGGCTCATAACAGGTAATGGAACGACCCAGATTACACAGGATTTTGACGGGTGGATTAAGGAAAGACTGGAAGACAAGCTCAAGGTAGTCGATAGCCGCACCGGGCTAATCCATACCCATACAATAGATTACACTCGTACGGTAAACCTCACTATTCTCGGCGAAATTTCCGCCGGACCGAGAGAGGATATCATAGACGCTCGGGATTTAGGCGAGAATATTGAACTGCCCCGTTCACTGCTTCCCGGCAGAGCCGATAACTATATGGCATTTAGAGTAAATGGACATAGCATGGAACCCAATATCCTGCATGAGGACATCGTGATCATCAAACAGGAGCTAGATTGGAAACTGGCTAATGAAAAGGTCGTTCGGTACGTGACAAAGACGGAGTCACACTAAAGAATGTGGAACTCGATCCTGCCAATAAACGTATTTCTAACAGCCAATTAATACAGACTACAAAGTCCAGATTTTAGACCAAGATCAGAATCTCGAATATTTTCTGATCAGAGTTTTGTCACTTCAGTTGCGGCTTTTCTAATTCGGCATTTTGGACTGGAGGTGGCAGATGTCCAAATCCAGTCCAAAATCAGCGCTATTTGCATTTATCGATGATACAAATACGTCCAGAAACGTCCAAAACAGCCGATGTCCAAGTCCAAACATAGTCCCTCATATCTCCACACCACATAAAGCGTTATCCCCATTTGTCCAAGTGAGACTGGCTTGCAACTTTGGGTGAGAGTTTATACGAGTGCTGGTCTTTGGTAGTTTTCTGTACCACAGAGTCTTCTATAACTACAATCCTGATCATTTCACGTGATACCTGATCAGGTAAGGAGAAAGGAGGCTTTTTCTCGTGATATTACTGGTTTGTTGTTTTACCCCGGCTTCTCTATGATAACTATCAAACGCTTTAAAGAATGCTGTAGGCTAAAGGATTCTATACCATCAGACATCTCTATGTATCTACCTGCAAAACAACCAGCAAAATCTACCGTGTTAGTAATAGCTAATACTGCGTGTTCTGCTTTCTAACAGATTACCGTTCTGATACTTGTCCCTTTTTGTCCAATTACCCTTTTTGTCATACTCATATCTAATAAACATTGGAGCATCATACTTGGATGCTTCTGGTATGGTTGTTCTTGATGTCATGTTACCGTGCTCATCGTATGCTGATTTCCAGGTTGTACTGCTACGGTCTTTACGGAAATATGTATGCTCAATTTCCAGACCATGGGAGTCATATTTTCTGATTACAGTTGGGTTCAGAGAATCGGGCATGGTGTATTCCCGCATTTCCAACAGCTTATCCTTCTTGTCATAGTCCGTTACCTTAAACTGCCAGATAGCCATTTCCTCGCCGTAACTGTTCTCGCGGATTAGCTTGCTGGATTTGCTGTAAACATATTCGGTGGCACCCAGTAAGCTGCCGTCTGTGAGCTTGATTTTACTCCAGGTTATTTGCCCCGTCGGGTTGTAAGTAAACTCCTCATAATCTGAACCTATGGTATCTTTGATAAGCTTCTTTTCTAACAACCCACGATCATTGTATGTGTAGGTGCATCGGTAAATTTCTTCGCCTTCATCATTGTTCTCAAGCCTCAGGATAAGCCTGCCTTTGCTGTCATAGGTGTAAACTCCGCTACCATCGGGATAATCCGGATTACCCAATATTGTAGTCTCTAAAAAACCCTGGGAGTTGAAGCTCATCGCTCCCTCAATACTTTCCACACTCTTCACTTTTCCCCGCAGCTCATATACTTGCCAATCGGTCTTAGTTTCCGCTGCAAATAACATAGATATCATAAGCACAAATCCCATCAGGATTACACATCTGTTCATGTTGTCACCTCTCTTTCCTAGTATACGTCAAGAATGCTTGAATACTGATGGACGTCAATGTGAATTATTAACGAGTATGATACTATGCGCAGCGAAGTTCCTTCTTTCCTTGTTAAAGAGGGGGGGCATATTGCCTGCTAGCTTCTTTTGGTTGTTTTTTTACGTCTTCTTAGCTTTCTTTTTGGGAATGCTTAGTTCAGGTGCCGTAATACGAATCAATTCAGTTAGCCACATTTCATCTTCCCAGTCCGATTCCGAGATTAAGAACCAGTTCTTGGCACCGGGATAAGGCGGAGCTTCTTCTACTTCGCCAAGATAGTCTTTGCCTGGAAGCGTGGGTTTAACGTATAGTTGGTCATCAGCTACCAAGGCCACCATCTTTTCATCGCAATAAATGCCGTATTCGCCAAACATCTTTTTGGCTCGCACTATGCCTGCATTTGTGATACGCGATAAGATAAAGTCCACTGTTTCTTGTTTCGATGCCATGATATCTCCTATGTTAAAAGTTTATTATGTAACTGCGCAGCTCTGCTTTGCGGGCTTTCCAATCGGGCAGATAGCTATCTAAGACAGACTTGAATACCTTATTGTGTGATGGCTCAATCAGGTGGGCTAATTCGTGGACAATCACATACTCCAGCATGCTGTCAGAAAGCTTTGCCAGCTCAAGATTTATGCATATAGTGCGCTTAATGGGATTGCAACTGCCCCACCTACTTTTCATCTTTTTGACCGACCACTTTGTTGCCTGAACACCCATAATGCCTTGCCAGTGTGCTTTGAGCAGCGTTATCCTTCCGGAAAGCCTGTTGCGATAAAAGCTTTCAATTATTGCTAATCTGATGTGATGCGGTAAGCTGGCATTGGATTGCAGGACTAATGTATCGGCGTGCAGGCTAATCTCATTACTAGCCTCATTTTCGACAATACATAGCCTATATGATTTGCCTTCAAGCAACACCATTTCTCCATTAAAATAGCTTATTGGGGCTATTGACGGTGGATGGGCAGAGAGCTGTTTATCCAGCCAAGCTATCTTGCTGTTCAGGAATGCCTTCGCTACTTCGTAATCAAGTCCAATGGGCACAGATATGCTAATTTCCCCATTGCGTCTGTTATAGGTAAGCCGTAGGTGTTTTATCTTTTTGTAAACCAGTTTTATGTTGTGTTCTCTATAACCTATACTGGAAGTGTGGGAATCGTGCCTACTCACTTTGTGCATTATCGCAGCACTTTGCGTTACAAAGCCTAATTGCTTCGAACTAAGCGGAAGCCCACAAACTGGTAACCGCGATTGGGGTCTCCTTTTTCGCGCCAGAGTATGTTCAGGTTGCGACCTTCTCCATTGTTCACTCCGCCACCACGAATGGTTTTTAGAGTTCCGGTTTCGGGTCCGTTAGGGTTTATAAATGTAGGCAGCG
>DIMZ01000163.1:0-5005 GCA_002425825.1 Cloacimonetes bacterium UBA5553
ATCATGCTGAGGAAAGAGCATTATACTTGATAGCTAAACCTGTTTACATACTTACTTAATAACATGCTAACCTGTGTAAAAACAATACGTTTAGCCTACACAAGTCTGAGAGCGCTTTTTCTCTATTGCTTAAGAGCGTCTATCATATCTTTATCCCACCATGAAAAACAGTGTGAATCAAGGAAAAGATAACGTAAGTTTTGGTCTTACTATAAGCTTAACATTAGGTTAAACATTGCATCCAGTACTATCTAGACATCTTGGCTCCAGGCTTCGCAAGGTGCTGGCGTGATAGGGCAGAAAAGAAAAAGCCCCAAGCAAAGTTGGGGCTGCGTTTTAAGTTAATATAATTCAGCTAATGCCGTTTTTGCAGGCGGTGAAGAGCTTCTCCGCTTCGATGCCCGCAGCTTTGGCAAAGTCTTTGCTGCTTTCGGCAAAGATAATACCTCTGGAGCTGTTTATCAGGATGTTTGGCATTCCTGGGTTATCTGTGGCATCTTTCAGCACAGCTTCCAGGTCTCCGCCCTGAGCTCCCACTCCGGGTATCAGGAACAAGCGTCCGGGCAGCAGATCGCGAATCTGCTTCAGCTCTGCCATTTGAGTAGCTCCCACAACGGCACCAAGCTTATCGCATGGGTAAGTCTGCATCCACGCGGCAATTTTGGCGGAGAGGGATGAAGGATATGCCACTCGTCTGTCTCCAGAACTTACAGGTTTTAAGAAATCTGTAGCAGATGGATTTGAGGTGAGGCACAGCCCAAAGGCAAAGGCAGGATCGTGGTTCATAACGGGCTGCATAACGTCTGAGCCCATCAGCGGATTCACAGTTATGGCGTCCACAGCAAGGTTGTCAAAAAAAGCAGCCACGTATGCCTGCATGGTGCTGCCGATATCGCCCACTTTGCAGTCCAGAATTACGGGGATGTCTTCCGGTATGTGCTCCATGGTTAAATACAGTGCTTCCAGCCCGCGCAAGCCGTCTGCCAGGTAAAACGCCAGATTGGGCTTGTAGGCGCAGGCGTATTGCTGTGTGGCGTCTATAATCTGCCGGTTGAATTCCCAGATTGGGTTTTCGGCTTTTAACACGCACTCGGGCAGTTTGCTAAATTCCGAATCCAAGCCCACACAAAGCAGCGAGCCTGTATGGCTATAACGCTCAGTATATTTAGACCAGAACGATTTTAACACTGTCTTCTCCATCGGTGTCCTCTAAGGATACCTTGATTATTTCTTCCTTAGAGGTGGGAACGTTTTTGCCCACGTAATCCGCTTTAATGGGGAGTTCGCGGTGGCCGCGGTCTATCAGCACGGCAAGCTGAATTTGCTTGGGACGGCCGAAATCCATTAGTGCATCGATGGCGGCGCGCACGGTGCGTCCCGTGTAGAGCACGTCATCCACCAACACCACAATGGCATCGTCCAAATCGAAATCTAGCGATGAGCCTTTTATTACGGGCTGATGCGAGATGGTAGATAGATCGTCGCGATAAAGGGTTATATCCAATATCCCAACAGGTATTTCCTGATTTGAGATAAGCTTTAGATAGTCCGAAAGCCTCTCGGCAATGGGAACCCCACGCGAGCGGATACCTACCAGCCTGATCTTTTCCAGGCCGCGGTTTTGTTCAATAATCTCATGCGCCATTCTTTGGAGGCTGCGTTCCATCTGTGCCTTGTCCATAATCTGGCTTTTTGTTTGCATGATACTCTCCATTAACTTATGTGGATTAATCGGGTTTTATAACCGCTAAAACATCGCCTTTACCAACGTTGGCACCAGAAGCAAATGGTGCTGCCACCAGAGTGCCGTCCACAGGGGAGGGGATGTTGTTATACATCTTCATGGCTTCCAAAACCAACACGCTTTCACCATGCTTCACCTTGTCGCCGATTTGTTTTTCATACTTCACAAACATGCCAGGCATGGGGCTAACTATGGGAGTGCCGCCTTCTACTGCCACAGTGGGAGCAGGGGGAGCAACCGGAGCAGCCTGATTAGGTGCCGGAGTTGCGGGCTTTGGTGCTGGAGTGGGGCTAATGGGCTGAGATGCGGGACGGCTGCTAACCACACGGGGTGCACCGCCTTTTTCAGAAACTTCCACAAGGTAATAATTGCCATCTACATATACGTCGAACTGGCGAATGTCTTCGGGTTTGGCGGGGGCTTCGGGTTTATCTGTCATTTTTCCTGCTTTGGCTTTGTTACAAAGCTCTTCTTCTTTCTTAACGTCTTCCAGGGTTTTGGGTTTCATATCTTCGGGCATGGGTTCCATACCGTATTTAATCTTTAAGAATTTCTTGCCTGTGAGGTTATACAGGGCTACAATAAGCTCGTCGTCGATGTTCTTTGCCAAGCCTTCACACTGCTTATGCACATCATCCATGGCGGGCTGAATAACGTCGCCGGGGCGGCAGGTGATGGGCGTTTCACCGCGGGGATAACCAACCAATGCCTTTTTTTGCACTTCGGGATCAATAGGCAGGGTCGTTTTGCCATAAAGCCCATAGCAAAGGTCTTTTACTTGCTCGGTGATGCGGGCATACTCGCCGGGTTTGGTATCGAAGAGGGCATTATTTACCGCCTGGATGCCAACAATCTGACTGGTTGGGGTAACCAGGGGGATTTGACCGAGCTCTTCGCGAACTTTGGGTATTTCTTTGAACACATCATCCAGCTTGTCCAGCTCGTCCATCTGGCGAAGCTGATTAACGAGATTGGACAGCATACCGCCCGGAGTTTGGTGGATTATTACATCGGTGTCGATAATAGAGTACTTGGTGTTGTCGGCAAAGTGCAGATACTTGGGGATGTCCTTTTCCATTTCTTTGCCAATGCTGTTCAGCAGCTTGATGTCAAATCCGGTATCGCGATTGGTTCCCAGCAAGCTGTTTACCAATGGCTCCACCGCGGGATGGGAAGTTCTGTAGGCATAAGGAGCCATGCAGGTATCTATGATGTCCACGCCTGCTTCTATGGCTTTGAAAAGGGACAGGTCGCCCATACCGGAAGTGAAGTGAGTATGCAAATGGATTGGCACCGATACGTTCTCTTTAAGGGCTCTCACGAGGTTATAAGCGTCGTATGGAGCAACAAGTCCAGCCATGTCTTTTATGCATATTGTGTCAGCTCCCATTTCCTGAAGTTGCTTGGCTTTGCTTACATAGTAGTCTATGTTGTAGATGTCGCCACCCATGCGCTGCTCTGTAAGCGAGTAGCATATAGTGCCCTGGAAATGCTTGTTGTTCTTCTTTATTATCTTCACAGCGGTTATGAAGTTGCGGAAGTCATTAAGGGCGTCAAAAACGCGAAAGATGTCTATACCATTGTCGCAGGCACGCTGCACGAAGGTTTCTACTACATCGTCTGCATAGTTCTGATAGCCAACCAGGTTTTGCCCGCGTAGCAGCATGGAAAATGGGGTCTTCTTGATGTATTCTTTCAGGGTTTTTATGCGTTCCCAGGGGTCTTCTCCCAGATAGCGGTGCATGGTGTCGAAGGTTGCTCCGCCCCATACTTCCATAGAATAGAAGCCAACTTCATCCATGTCTTTGGCTACGCGTAGCATGTCTTCGGTGCGTCCGCGCGTGGCGAACAGGGATTGGTGACCATCTCTAAAACTAAGGTCTTGAATCTTAATCGGGTTTGCAGCTTTGGGGCGGTTTGCCTCATAGCGCATGGTGGTCATTTCCAGGATGCCGTGTTTATCCATACTTGTATCCTCTATCTGTTTCTTTTTATTATTCTACGTTGGGTGATGTCCCTATATTGCATTGTTGTTTGACGACCATACGCTGCATAAGGGTGGCTTGGTGTGCCTGGCTTGGGTGCCTGATACTGCGCTGCAGAGCTTTCGGCAGTAATGAGCGCTATCACGGCACTTATGGCGGCGAGTTCTTGTTTATTATTCATAGTTCACCTATGCGGGGATGTTGCCGTGTTTTTTGGGTGGCAGGCTTTCGCTCTTGGTGGATAGTATCTCCAGAGCATCGATAAGGCGTTTACGCGTTTCAGAAGGCAGGATAACGGCATCCACATAGCCGCGTGATGCTGCCACGTAGGGGTTATTAAACTGTTCTTCATAAATCTGGATCATTTCAGCTCGCTTGGCGTTTTGATCTTCAGCACCAGTTATTTCCTTGCGGAAGATAATGTTGGCTGCGCCTTGAGCACCCATAACAGCAATTTCGCTGCTGGGCCAAGCAAACACCATGTCTGCTCCAAGATGACGGCTGCTCATGGCGATGTAGCTTCCGCCATAGTCCTTACGCGTAACCACGGTTAATTTTGGTACGGTTGCTTCGGAATAGCACCATAGCAGCTTTGCGCCATGGCGAATAATGCCGTTCCATTCCTGATGCGTGCCAGGCAAGTAGCCGGGGACATCCACAAAGGTTACCAAAGGAATGTTGAAGGCATCACAGAAGCGAATGAAGCGGGTGGCCTTGTCGGAGGCGTCGATGTCCAGGCATCCTGCCAAAACCTTTGGTTGGTTGGCTACTATGCCTACCGTGCGTCCATTTAGCCTGCCGAAACCAACAATGATGTTTTGGGCATAATAATAATGCGGCTCAAAGAATATGCCATCATCCACAACGCTGTGAATAACATCGCGCATATCATAGCTCATCTTGGGGCTGTCCGGGATAATGGTATCCAGTTCGGGGCAAAGCCGCCAGGGGTTATCACTATTCTCGGGACGCGGAGCATCTTCCATGTTATTTGCCGGCAGGTAAGAAAGAAGAACCTTAATCTGCTCAATGGCATCGGCATCGTTTTCGCAGGCAAAATGGGCATTACCGCTGCGGCTGTTGTGCGACATAGCTCCGCCAAGGTCTTCCTGAGTGGTTTCTTCGCCTGTAACCGCACGGATAACGTCCGGGCCGGTTATAAACATAAAACTGGTGTTTTTTACCATGAATACAAAGTCGGTCATGGCTGGTGAATAAACTGCACCTCCGGCACAGGGTCCCATTATCGCAGTTATCTGGGGAATAACCCCGCTGG
>DIMZ01000163.1:5060-7388 GCA_002425825.1 Cloacimonetes bacterium UBA5553
TCTGGGGAATAACCCCGCTGGCGCGTGAATTGCGGAAGAAAATATCTCCATATCCGCGCAGAGCGTCAACGCCTTCCTGGATGCGAGCACCGCCGGAATCGTTAATTCCAACAATCGGCACTCCGCTTTTAAGTGCCATATCCATCACTTTGCATATTTTGGCAGCGTGCATTTCGCCCAAACTACCACCACGAGCAGTGAAGTCTTGTGAGAAGGCGAAAACGGGACGGCCGTTAACCATCCCATGGCCGGTAATAACGCCATCGGAGGGGATTTCTATTTTTTCCATGCCAAAATTGTCACAACGATGCTGCACGAACATATCCAGCTCGCGGAATGTGCCTTCATCAAAAAGTAAGTCCAAGCGTTCACGTGCGGTTAGTTTTCCGCCTTGCTTCTGCTTTTCCACTGCCTTGTCCCCGCCCATTTGCAGGGTTTTACGTTCTTTATCCAGCAATTTCTGGATGGCGTCTTTGGTACTTAACATCAGTTATCCTCGTTTTCGTAATATAATAATGCTAACCGGAACCGGGTTCCAATAAAGATATAAGCTATATGATTATCGGGGGTAAACAAGGCTGCTCACCCCCGCTGTATGAAATACTACTTAATTATTACGCGCAGATTGTTCATATGCACTTTGTAGCCGTCGGTTACCAGTACATAGCCTTTGAACAGCTCTGAAGTATCGGTAATGCGGGCTAAGAACCAAGAGTCTGTTCTCGCGCTTTGGTTGCTTACGGGCGGCAAGTAAACTTCGCCATTATTATTGCTGTCAAAGCAGATAACTTCAGTGCCCAAGACAAGGTCATTCTTGGTGGCTATGCGGGTTTTTGCCCACCATTTTGCCCATTCTTGTTTACCGGTGGAGGTGTTCAAAAACTGAGCCTGATTCTTGGTTTCGGGGCTTGGGGCGGTGCTAAGTTTGCCAAGCTTTACATACACCCAACGGTAATCTTCCAAGCTCTCTTCATTAAAGAAGTAGTCATCGGGCTGCACAAAATGTGCATCGGCATTGCCTTGCGGAGCAGCGTAAGTTTGGCTGCTTCCCGAAGAGGGAACATTAACCACTAAATCCGGCATTCCGGGGCTGATAACCAATCTTGGAGCGCAACCTGCCATTACAACAGCTACAATTAACAAAACCATTAGCTTCAGTACCAAGAGTGAACTGAATCCTTTCCGAGTATCCATTTTTTCCTCCCGGGGGTATCTCCCCCAATGCAATATTTTTATAGTTTACCAACATGATAAGCGTGATTTTTTTGTCAAACCCTAATTTAATCAAGCCTGATTTCTTGCATACATTATTTTATGTGTTCAGAAATAGCTTGACACCATATAAGTTTCTCACACCCTTGTGGAAGAGAACAAAGTGATAAGGAGTTTATTATGAAAACCAAGTTTGGGCTAATCGCTCTGGCCGTTGTAGTAGCCTTTCTTTTCGTATCTTGCAAAGACAAACCCACAGACCCTGTGGACGAATTTGCACCTTCTTTGAAAGCGCAAACTAAAGTTATTGCGCAAAGCATTGCCGATCAATTTTCCGCCACGGCAGGTACAGATTCCATTATTGTGATGCCTAATGTTGCCGAAACGCAACAGCTTGCCATCGGCAATATTATTGTGTCCACGCCTACTGATGAATTTCCGCATGGTCTGTTGCGCAAGATTACCCAGCTTACGCCGGACGGAAATAATCTGATAGCCACTACAGAGCCTGCAAGCTTAACTGATGCTTTGCAATCGGGCTCATTAAGCATAAACAGAGCTCTTAGCCCTGCTGATCTGGAATCAACCAGGAGCACAATGAAGGGTGTGGTTCTACGGCGTGATGATACCGGGCTGTTCAATTTCGATATAAATAGTGTGCTTTGGGACATGGACGGCAATCCCAACACCACCAATGACCAGGCAAAGCTTGAAGGCACCGCCAGCATTGACCTCGGTTTTGAGGGTCAACTTCGCATCAAGAATGGTGCTTTGCACAACATGAGCTTTGTGGCAAATGAAAAGATAAACATGAATGTAACTATGTCTAATTCCGTAAGCTTCTTTAATGTGAATCAAGACATCACCATTTTTTCTCAGCCTTTTAGACCGCTTGTGTTTAGCATTGGCGTATTTCCAGTGGTTATCACTCCAGTTATGCAGGTGAAGCTAAATCTTAGCGGCAATGCCACTGCCAGTGTATCGCTTAGCTATTCTTACAGCAATCAGATAAGTGCCGGAGTTCAATACGCAGATAATGCCTGGCAGCCGGTGAATACCATCACCGAGCAGGCAACCTCTACCAATGTTGATCCCCTGGCGTACAATATTAACTAC
>DIMZ01000163.1:7413-8832 GCA_002425825.1 Cloacimonetes bacterium UBA5553
TCGCTGAATCCCGGGCTTAGCTTCTTGTTTTACGGTCTGGCGGGAGTGTCAGTTTCTGCTGGGGTGTTTGGCGAAGTGATTATTGATCCTGCCATAGCGGACTGGTGGTCGCTGTGGGCGGGCTTCCACGGCAATGTAGCTATTGACGCGGATATCTTCTCCGACATTATTGACACGCCGGAACCATGGCAGATATTTAACACCCGTTTTCTGGTGCAAAAAGCCACCAATCCAATACAGGGAACCCTACGCGGCAGGGTTAAAGATGCTGTTAGCACACAAGGCATTGCCGGAGTTAGCATAAATGTATACAACGACCTGATAACCAGGGATTTAATAGCCTCTTCCCAAACCGAAAGCGATGGAAGCTATAGCTTCAGTGTGAACGCTGGCACAGAATACCGCGTAACATTTAGCAAAACAGGATATCACGAAGTTACCTACAACAACGTGAACATCCCTGGCAATCAGGAAACCATACTACAAACCATTATGCAGATTGACGAAACCTATGTGGGAACCGGAACCATTAGCGGGTTTATCTATAATGCGCTTACTTCCTATCCTGTAGAAGGGGTGACATTATACTTCAGACAGGGTTGGAACACCCAGGCTGGAGCTGTATTATCAACCGCTGTCACCAATTCCAGTGGAGCCTACAGTCTTAGTGACTTGCTTACAGGTTATTACACTGCCGAAGCCTCCAAAGCAGAATACAACACCACCTACTTCAATGTTGTAGTAGTAGGTGGGATAACCAGTTCTGGCCAGAATGGGGTGATAACTCCGTTGCTTAGCAGCGATGAAATCCGCATTGTTCTCACCTGGGGAGCTTCGCCTTCCGATCTGGACTCCCACATCACCGGCCCTGATCCTTCCGGCGGAAGATTCCATGTGTATTACAGCAACAGGAATTTCTATCATAATTCAGAGGTGTATTGCAATTTAGACGTGGACGATACCAGTTCCTATGGCCCGGAAACAGTAACCATATCGCATCAAACCGGTGGCTTATACCGCTATAGTGTGCACGATTTCACAAACCGCAACAGCACCACCAGCCAGGCTTTGAGCAACAGCGGAGCAACTGTGCGTGTTTATTTCGGCAGTCTCCTGGTGCAAACCTTCTACGTTCCCACAGCTACGGTCGGGACATTGTGGACGGTATTTGAGATGTATGACAATCAGATAGTGCCACAAAACCTTATGACCAACGAAAGCTCACCAGGAAGCATAACCAAAAATGGCAAGACCGATGCCAAACTAATGCAGAACCTACCCAAGAAGTAGCCGGATTATATAAAGAAAACCAGGCAAGCTTATACCTATACTAAAAGCCTGTGTTGTTTATGGAAACTAAGTTATTCATAAGCGGCACAGGCTTCTTACTTGCTCGTATTGCAGTATCATTACAGATTC
>DIMZ01000163.1:8844-12437 GCA_002425825.1 Cloacimonetes bacterium UBA5553
TCCGTAATAAATCTGTAATGATCCTGCAAAAGGTTCAGGCATAAATGCAAGATTGAGCAGCGATGCTCCTTTCTATTCCAATAGGGAGTTTAGTGTAAGGGGACGTTTACCGGGCTATTGCCCAGAATATTGCCCACATAATCGGTAGTATCGGGAGGAACTGACTTCTTTGAAGAAGCTGGGGATGAACTAGAGCTATTCGCCGGAATTGCCTCACTAAGGGCACGCATTCGGATACGTAGAGAATCGGGCTTGGTTTCTTCCTTTGGCTCGGCTGCGGCAATTTCTTTGGCATCAACCGGTTTTGCGCTAAAGAAATCCGGTGCCTTTAGCCAGCCTTGCCTGCCGGAATATATCAGAATTGAGGACAGAATTGCCACGAATATCAGTATGCCCACCATCCACAGGAAGTTTGTGGAGAGCATAATCTTTTTCTCTTTAACATTTGTATGCGGGTGAAACTTGCCTTTGGAGTTCTCGGGCATCATGATGCGAAATTCTTTCATCACGGCATCCAGATCGGCTTCCAGATAGCGGGCATAGTTATACACCAAGGCTTTGGCAACACCATAGTCACCCAAATCAAAGAAGCGATTTTGCTCCATATAGCGTATTAGCTCTTCGCGTATAAGGATGTCTTTGGCTATTTTACTATAGCTAATGTCTCGCTGGATGCGCAAGTCTAACAGGTATTTACCTAAGCTTTCCATTGGTATTCCCCACAAAACACCTGCCTTACCTGTCCGCTTAATAGATATGCACCGCTTTCCTCACTAATGCAAACCGAACCTCCGGGCATGTTTACCTTTATCGGAGAGCTTAGCATGCCTTTGCTGATGCCACTGAACACTACCGATGCAGCTCCGGTGCCACAGGCGAGGGTTGCCCCGCAAGCACGCTCCCAGATCTTAATGTCTATCTCGCCTGGACTAAGCACTTTGGCAAAATGTGCATTTACGGAACGCGGGAAACCGGCATGATGTTCTAAGGCATTGCCAAACTGCAAATGCGGATTGCTGTTGAGATCAGACTGCCAAACCACAAAATGCAGATTGCCAATATCTATCAGGTCTCCGGCAATCCCCTCTGCAATATAGTTCTTCATAATAAGCTTCGGTGTGCCAAGATTAACCGTTACATCACCAGTTTTGCCACATACAGACACTGGCTTTTGCCCGGAATCGGTATTAATAATGAACTCGCTTAGCTGCGTTCTTTGGTGGGTTAAAAAGGAAACACAACGCAGTGCCGAGCCACACATCTCCGCCAGTGAGCCATCAGAATTATAGATAGTCATCTTTGCCGCTGCATTGGCACAGGGGCTTAACAGCACCAATCCATCGGCACCAATTCCGGTATGGATGCGGCACATCTGCTCTGCCAATATTGGGTATGGCAGCTCTGGTAACGCAGACGTAAAGCCATCCAGGATAACAAAATCATTGCCCTGGGCATGCATCTTTAGAAATGGAATTAACATAGTATCTGGGTTATCATATCTGAAAAGCTGTGAAAGCCGGGTTTGTCTTTAACCCAAAGGGCTGCCTGCAAAGCACCATAGGCAAAGCCCATGCGTGAACGGGCACGATGCACCAGTTCCACTGTATCTGCCTCGGAATCGAATGTAATGCTGTGAGTGCCGGGTACACAACCCCCACGGACACTGGCAAAATGCAGCTCATGCGGCTCAATCTTACGCTTGCAGGTATCGTAAAGGGCTTCACTTTTGCTGTTGCTATTGGCGATTATCAGTTTTGCCAGCTCTATTGCTGTTCCTGATGGGCTATCTGCTTTTTGGTTATGGTGCATCTCCATGCCGAAAACATCGTACATGTTAAAGTAATCAAAGTATTTTACGGCCTCCTGAACAATGCGGCTGAACACACTCATACCAATGCTGAAATTCGCTCCGTGGATGAAGCCAATGCCCGAGGCATTTACCAATGCTTCCAGTTCGGAACGATGCTCACCCCAACCGGTTGTTCCCACCACCATTGGCTTGCCAATTGAGCAAACGCTGCGGATGTTATTAACAATTGTGGATGGATGGCTAAAGTCTATCACCACCTCTGCCCCGGCAAGGCTATCGGCTGTGATGCTTGAGTGGCAATCGGGACAGGTGGGATCGATACGGCTAACCACCACGCAATCACGCTCTGCGGCAAGAGAGTGGATCATTTTGCCCATCTTACCATAGACGATTAAGGCAATGCGTGTACTCATGATAGCTATTCCTCAGAGTATTGGCGAATCATTTCCGCCACAAACAAGGCACCTTTGTGAAGCTGTTCAATATAGATGTCTTCAGCTACGGTATGCACGCGATTCATGCCTGTGCCCACAATAATCATGGGGATACCGGCGGCATTGAAGATATTGGCATCGCTGCCGCCACCGCCCTTACCGGTTGTGAAGGGGATGTCAAGCTGTCTTAGTGCGTTTTGGGCAAGCTTTACCACCGGAGCGTCTTCAGCTATCGCAAAGGCATCATACTCGGTTTCCATTTTAAAGCTGAAATCAGCCTTGCCAATCTCGTTGTCGTACTTGGCTATGGTTCGCTCCACTGCATGCCTAATGTCCTCACAAACCTGTTTTAGCTTGTTTGAGTTGTGGCTGCGCGCTTCACCTTTTAGAATTACTTGATTGGGAACAATATTGGTAGCAGAACCACCGATTATTTTACCCACATTGCAGGTGGTTTCGAAGTCAATTCTGCCCATAGGCATGGCACAAATAGCTTCTGAGGCTATACGTATGGCATTCAAGCCCTTTTCTGGCTCCACTCCTGCATGTGCTTCTTTGCCATAGATGGTAATAATAAATGAATTCTGAGAAGGTGCACCAATTACTAATTCGCCCACCTGGTGTGCATCAAGGGCATAGCCAAATGCAGACTGCAACTTTCCTTTGTTAAAGCACTTGGCACCAATCAGCCCAATCTCTTCGGAAACGGTGAACAGCACTTCTATGGGAGCATGGTCGATGCCGGATTCCACAATGCGTTTAACCGCAATCATTATCTCGGCTATACCGGACTTGTCGTCACCGCCCAATATTGTGGTTCCGTCGGTACAGATGCGTCCATTTTCTATTCTGGCTTTTATGCCGTTACCGGGAGTTACTGTATCCATGTGAGCACAGAAAAGAATAGGCTTCTTATCAATCTTACCCGGTATGTAAGCATATAGATTTCCAGCGTTTCCATCGCTGTGTTTGTGGCAATTGTCCTCTTCCACCACAGCACCAAGCTCTTCTAAATCCAGCTTTAGCACGTCGGCCATCGAGCGTTCATTTCTGGATTCGCTATCAATTGCAACCAAGCGAAGAAAATAGCTTACGACATCGTCTTGCATTCCTGTTCCCCTTGTTTATAGCTTTTGTGCAACATCCCACACCTGCTTTATTTTGTCAATTTATTATCATCGGTGGGTGCATGTTTGGGCTGTTCAGCTTATTGCCATACCTTGAGCGGGACAAACTTATTGACAGGAATAAGGCTTTACGATATATTAACATAAACTACTAATTTGGAGCTTAAATGACTCAAGAGCTTAGCCGTTTTCACGAGTTCATGCCCGACAAGGTGTGGAAAT